>JACQFP010000062.1 GCA_016200005.1 Verrucomicrobiota bacterium
CCCCGATGGAGACATTTACTACCTCCGCCACGCTCCAGACCCAGAAGCCAAACCCATCGTTCTGCTCCATTGCCCAGTGTTCTGAATCCATTCCAACTTTGATCGCACACTCTTTTCCAACTTTGTTTGCTACACGACACAGAGTGAATTATCACTTGCGCTGAATTCGGGAAGAGCGGATAAATAGCACTCCTCGGACAGACAAATCAGGAGCAACCAAGTGAAAGAACTCATCCGGATCAAAATAATTGCGGCCTTTGGGTTGGCGCTGGCGGTGTTGGTTTTTACCGGTGGTGTGACGTACCGGGCGACCATCCAGTTCGTTGCGGAAAGCCGGCAGGTGTCCCATGCACACGAAGTAAAGGGACAGCTTGAGGAGTTGATGTCCAGTATCAAGGAGGTGGAATCCGCCACGCGCGGCTATTTGCTGACGGACTCGGAGTCATTCCTTGATCCGTATCGGCGCGCCATGGCCGCCGTGGTGCCGCAGATTCAGCGGTTGCGTGCCCTGACCAACAATGATCACGACCCAGATCAACGTCGTCGCTTTGAGGTCCTTGGAGGCGCGATCATGGCAAAACTTACCCAGGCCAGACAATCCATAGAGGTTCGTCGGACACAGGGTCTCGACGCCGCGCGACGTCTGGCTGAAACGGCAGCCGGCAACCAGCAAATGGAAAAGATCCGCCAGTTGGTTGAGGAGATGAAAAAAGCTGAAGATCAATTGCTGCTTCGTCGCTCCCGGATTTCCGAAACCGGTGCCCAACACCTCAAGCAAAATGTCGCCGTGGTGGTCTCGGTGGCCGTTCTGCTGCTTGCCTTGGCGGCTTTCTACATCGATCGCGACCTGGCGAGGCGCAAACAGGCGGAGACCGCGTTGCAACGTCAAAAGGATTTGTATGAAGCCCTGCTGAAGGCGCAGAGCAATCTCGGGGAAGGGGTGGGGTTGATCGAGGTCCAGACCCAGCGCCTGCTCCATGTCAACGATGCGCTTTGCAATATCTACGGTTTTACCCAGGCGGAACTGGCCGCGCTGCCCTCTTATTTCGATTTGGTCGCGCCGGAGGAAAGGGCCTTGCTGCGCGAACGGTTGAGTCAGCGGTTGAGCGGCCAGGGTGTGCCCAATCGGTACGAAACCATCGCCCTCCACAAAAACGGCGCCCGCATCCCGGTGGAAGTGGTGGTTAAAATGATTGAAGGTGAGGGCGACGCGCGCCTCATGGTCCTCACCCGCGACATTACCGAGCGCAAGCAAGCCGAGGCGGAGTTGCAAAAGGCGCATGTCGAATTGGAACTCCGGGTGCAGGCGCGAACCGCCGAACTGGCCCGCGCCAACGCGCTGTTGCAGCAGGAAATCGCCGAGCGCAAGGAGGCCGCCAAATCCCTCCGCCAAAGCGAGGAGCGCAAAGGCGCGATCTTGCAAGCGGCGCTTGATTGCATCATCACCATCGATCAGGCAGGAAAAATTGTGGAATGGAATCCCGCAGCAGAGCGAACCTTCGGCCACCCGCGCTCCGATGTCTTGGGCAAAGAAATGGCCGGGTTGATCATCCCCGAACCCATGCGCGAGCTGCACCGGCGGGGGTTGGCGCGGTATCTGACAACCAACGTGGGACCCGTTTTGGGCAAGCGGATCGAATTGACCGCACTCCGCGCCGATGGGAGTGAATTCCCCGTGGAACTGACCATCTCGCGCATCGGCTCGGAGCCGCCGCCCAAGTTCACAGCGTTTTTGCGCGACATCTCTGACCGCAAACAGGCCGAAGAGGCGTTGCAACGCGCGCATGACGAGTTGGAAACGCGCGTGGCGGAGCGCACCGTCTCCCTGCAACGGGAGGTCATCGTGCGGCGACGGGCGGAAGCGGCATTGGAAACGGCGGCCGCCAAACTGGAACGGAGCAATCGTGAGTTGCAGGATTTCGCCTCCGTGGCCTCGCACGATTTGCAGGAGCCGTTGCGCAAAATCATTTCCTATGGCGACCTGCTGAAGGAGCAAACCGCCGCGACCCTGACCGAAACGGACCGCGACTACCTCGCGCGTATGCAAAATGCGGCGAAGCGCATGCAGTTATTGATCAATGACCTCCTCACGTTCTCCCGCGTCACGACGCTGGCGCAATCGTTCGTGCCAGTGGATCTCGAAACCGTGGCGCGCGAAGTGGTGTCGGATTTGGAAATGCGCCTGCAGGAAACCGGCGGTCGCGTCGAGTTGGAAAAGCTGCCGACCATCGACGCGGACCCGATGCAGATGCGGCAGTTGTTGCAAAATCTCATTGGCAACGCGCTGAAGTTCCATCGCGACGGCGAATCGCCGACGGTCAGAGTCCGCTCTGAACTCGTACCGGGGACCCAGCCGCCGTTCGCCGATCCCCGCCCGGTCATTGATCGCTGCCAGATTCTGGTGGAGGACAACGGAATTGGCTTTGACGAGAAATATCTGGATCGTATCTTTACGGTGTTCCAGCGGCTGCACGGGCGGGGCACCTACGAAGGCACTGGCATGGGGTTGGCCATCTGCCGCAAAATCACCGAGCGCCACGGTGGCGAAATCACCGCCAAAAGCGTGCCGGGACAAGGCGCAACTTTTGTTGTGACACTGCCGGTCAAACAAGCTAGGGTCAAGACATCCAATGAATAAACGCGCTCAACCACTGACCATCCTCATGGCGGATGATGACGAAGACGACCGGATTTTGACCCGCATTGTTTTGCAGAAGAGCCGCGTCGTTCACCGGTTTCTCACGGTTGAAGATGGCGAGGAACTGATGGACTACCTGTATCGGCGCGGCAAGTTTAGCGACCCGGCCAGTTCCCCGCGGCCCGATTTGGTCCTGCTCGATCTGAACATGCCGCGGAAAAATGGTTGGGAAGCCTTGTGCGAGATCAAACTGGATCCGCGCTTCCGCGACATACCCATCGTGGTGTTGACCGTCTCGAAAGACTTTGAGGACATTTACCGCAGCAATAATCTGGGCGCGGACTCCTACCTTACCAAACCGATTACGATGCAGTCGCTTGAAAGTTTGATGAATGAGCTTCGACCACTTGTGGCCACCTGAGGGCAGAATCGCCCAGCGGCGCGCCCGACGGCCATTTCAGAAGAGGTCGCAAAAAAAAGAGGATTAAACTGGAATTTCGTGCAAGAATTGGTTATGAATGTATTGGCTGTCCGTTGAACAGGAACTCGATTAATGAAGAATTGTTTTGCTTTATACATTTCGAAACCGCGTGAACAGTCTTTCAGCCCCCCAGGCACAAACCTACCATGCTCAGGCGCCAGAAATCTATCGCTATTCTGATGGCGGATGACGATCCGGATGACCGTCTGCTGACCCTGCATGCTTTTCAGAGAAGCCGGTTGCGGGGTGAATTGCGCTTCGTCGAAGATGGCGAAGACTTGATGGATTATCTGAAACGGCGGGGCAAATATCTCAGCCCGGCAACTTCGCCGCGCCCCGATCTGATCCTGTTGGATTTGAACATGCCGCGCAAGCAGGGCCATGAGGCGCTGCACGAAATCAAGGCGGACCCGCGGTTGCGGCAGATCCCCGTGGTCGTCCTGACCACTTCGCGGGCGCAGGAGGACATTTTTCGCACCTATGATTTGGGCGCCAACTCGTTTATTTCCAAACCGGCGACGTTTGAAGGGATGCTGGGCATGGTCAGGAACCTGGCCGACTATTGGTTCAAACTCGTGGAGCTTTTGCCCGAACGGAGCGGATTATGAGTTCAACCATCGATCCACGCATCTTCAAAGTCCTCTTGGTCGAGGATGACGAGGATGATTATCTGCTCACGCGCGGTTTGCTCTCCCGCGCCATTTACGGTTCGTTCGATTTGGAATGGGCCGCCACGTTTGAAGATGGATTGAAAAAAATGGCCGAACACCGGCACGATGTTTATCTGATCGATTACCGTTTGGGCGCGCACAACGGGATCGAACTCATGAAGCTGGCAGGGTCAAATGGTTGCCGCGCGCCGCTGATCCTCGTCGCCGGACAGGGCGACCACCAATTGTACATCGAAGCCATGGAATCCGGCGCCGCGGATTATATGGTCAAAGGCGAAATCAACGCGCCTCTGCTGGAACGTTCCATCCGTTACGCCATCGCCCGCAAACAGGCGGCCGAAGAGCAGGAGCGCTTGATTGCCGAACTCAAGGAGGCGCTGGCGCAAATCAAGACCATCAGCGGTTTAATCCCCATCTGCGCCGGTTGCAAAAAAATTCGCGATGACGAAGGTTTCTGGCAACAATTGGAAAGCTACATCAGCCGGCATTCCGACGCAGTCTTTTCGCACGGTTTATGTCCTGAATGTGTCAAGCGGCTCTACCCTGATTTTGTGGAAACCGGCACCAACGCCCCACCGCCCGGCTCCGCCAACGACGTCGATGGGCCGTTGGAATCTGCCAAAGCCAGCAAGCAGAAGAAAGCGTGAGCCGTCGCGGCATTTCGCTTTTTTCGGTGGCACCCCGGTTGGACTGAAGGAAATCTGTTTCGCCGCGCCACGCCCGTCTCACACCGAAGCTTGCCCGGGGCGATTGGAATCAAGCTTGGCAGCCACGGGCTTTTTTTCTACCGTGCCGGCGTGATTGTCTTCCTTCGATTTGTCGGAGTGGTGAACGCCGGGGTCTGGCTGGGCGCCGCTCTCTTTCTCACCTTGGGAGCGGGTCCGGCATTTTTCTCGCCGGAGATGAAATCGTTGCTTGGGCCGCGCGCGTTTCCGGTCTATTCGGGTGCCGTGGCACAAATCGTCATCGAGCGCTATTTCGTTCTGCAATACTGGTGCGCCATCATCGCGCTGGCGCATCTGATCGCGGAGGGGTTGTACACAGGAAAAGCGCTGGAAAAATTCACCCTCACCCTCTTGCTGGGGCTTTTTTCCTTGAGTCTGATCGGAGGCTACTGGCTGCAACCGAAATTGAAACGACTTCATGCCACAAAATATCAGGCCGCCACACCGGAATTGCGCGACCAGGCCGCCCGCTCGTTTCGCGGCTGGCACGGCCTGGCCCGGGTGGCAGACGTGGTCATGATGGGCGGCTTGTTGGTCTATCTTTGGCGGAGCCTTAATCGTCCTGATGCCCCGCGCTTTGTCAGCACGGAAAAGTTCCGTAGTTGACAAACCGGAAAGATTGTCAACATTTTGGGATAGAGTTTTCGGTGGCGGTTGCCGGGCATTAACGGGAAAGGATAAACATGTTTTCAAACGACCGGTCATCGCCTCGCGGTTATCATTCTCACGGGGAGTTGTCTCCCAAACCCCCGATGAACGAGGAAACCTTGAAGGCGGCGAAAATCCAGATCGAACGCAAAACCTTTATCTTGTCGCTCAAGGAGAATCTGCGTGGTCGTTTCCTGCGCATCACGGAAGACGTCGGCGGCCGGCGCGACACGATCATCGTTCCCGCGCCTGGTCTTGATGAGTTCAAAAAGTTGCTGGATGAAATGGTCAAGGCGGCGGCGGAGACTCCCCCCAAAACCGGCTGATTTTCCCTGGGCGCGTTCGCGCCGCGGCGGCCCGCTTCTGCGGCTGCAGTTCAGGTTTTGGTTTGAACTTTCTTCCTCGGCTTCACTCGCGGAGCGTCGCCCCACAAACTTTCCAGATCGTAATGTTCCCGCACGTCCGTCCGCATGATGTGGACGATGACATCAAAATAATCCAGCACCTGCCACGCGGCGTGCAGCGTGCCATCCACCGCGCGCGGTCGCAAATGATGCTCTTCCCGCAGCTTGTCGGTCACTTCATTCACAATGGCACGCAGATGCGGTTCGCTGGTGCCGGAGGCGATGACAAAAAAATCCGTGATCGATGAAATCTTACGCACGTCTAGGATGACAATGTTCTCCGCCTTCTTGTTGTCGGCCAGTTCCCGACACAACAACGCCAGTTTTCGTGAATCCATTGCGTGTGAAATTGCCCCAGTCTTGCTCAAAGATAAAGTCGATTATTGTGAATGGCCTCCGCCACTGTGGGCGGCACCAGCCAATCAATCGGCAAACGGCCTTTCACCCTCGCCCGGATTTGTGAAGAAGAAACACCTAGCGGGAAACCAATTAGCGTCCGTCCGCGAAACGGCGCCGGCAGCGGCGCCGATTTCTCCCCCGGACGGGGAATCACGACAAACTCGACGAGCTTTGCCAGTTCACCGGCTTCACGCCACTTCGGCAATTGCGCGATGTGATCGGCGCCAATCAGATAAAAAAGTTTCGCCTGCGGAAATCGCCGGGTGTAGTCGCGCACCGTGTCGATGCTGTAGGAGACGCCGCCGCGGGTGATTTCCTGGTCGTCGATTTCACAAAACATTTGTCCAGCCAATGCAAGTCGCAGAAGACGCAATCGAAGTGGTGCCGGCGTTGGTTCGATCGCCGGCTTGAACGGCGATTGCGCCGCCGGAATGAAGTACAGTCGCGTCAACTCCAGTTCCTCCCGTGCCGCCTGCGCCACCAGCAGATGGCCGAGATGAACCGGATCAAATGAACCGCCGAATAAACCGAGTTTCATTTAACGTAGCCGCGTTCCAGAGATCGCGGGAAATTCTTTGCCGCAAAGTTAACAACACCGCCGCACGCCCTGGAAGCGTTGCTCCGTCGTTTCAACGTAAATCTTTTGCACTGACTTTTCTGCGTGCGTGTCGCACTCGCAAACTTGTTTCTGCGCCCGCGCCAGTTGCGCCTCGCCGGACAGTTCCTTCGCCAGCGCCAACGCCAGCGCCGCCGTGCCCGCCACGCCGCTGAATCCACGCCCGCCTTCCGCCACCGCGTAATCCGGCAACCAGACCGGCTCGCTCTCGCGCAACACGGCCGTCCGGCGTCGCGCCAGCAGCAACATCCACTCCCAGACACTCAGGAGCACAATGGCCGACACCAACAGGAGAAACACACCTGCAACAACCGCATCGATGATCTGGTTCGCATAAAGTCGGATGTTCGTCTTCATTGCCTTGCTTGCCTGCTCGTATTGGGAACCAGGATGCGCCACGACCACTGCTGCATGAGAGTCGGCAATCTTTTTGTCGAAAACGGCGGCTTGCGCAAGAAATCCAATGCGCGGATCAGAGTGCCAGATTTTTTGAACGCCGGCCGTAAACGTCACCGAGAGCAACCACACGAGCGGTACTAAGGCAATGAGCGCATACCTCATCCGCCATAAAACCCATCGAACTAATAACAACCAGATCATTCCCCAAAGGAAGCCCAATGCCCCGTAGTAGAAGTAGGCTGCGAGGAGCACAATTAAGTTCATCGAAGTCACGTAAAGTTGACGGGCGCCCTTCTTTAGTGCATTGGCGTAATCTCCGTGAGCCAACTGCATCTTTAAGATAATTGTCACCGCCAGACACAGCGCGATGGCCGCCAGCAACTGGTTGGCAATGCCGAACAACGGCCAGAGCGAGTTGATGCCGCCGTACGGATCGCGCACCCCTTGAATCAAGAAATAACCCCACCCCGCGACCATCAACACACTGGCGAGAACGTTGGCCTTCAGATTGCGCGTCTCACCGAGCGGTTTCCAAACGTGACCCAGAAAATCCTGGAGCAGATAACGCCCCACGCGCGTGCCGGCATCGAGCGTGGTGAGGATGAACAGCGCCTCGAACATGATCGCGAAGTGATACCAGAGGTCGAGCCAGCGGCCTTTCGTAGCATTTGAAAAAATATGCGCCATGCCCACGGCGAGCGTCGCCGCGCCACCGGTCCGGCCGAACAAAGTTTTTTCACCGATTTGATCAGCCAGCTTGTCCATCTGTTCGGTCGTCACGGGGAAACCAAGCGCGGTGATGCTCGCCACGGTGGTGGCAGGTTCGCCTTTCACATTCATGCTGAGATACACGCCCGGCTCCAGTGTGCACGCTGCAATCAACGCCATGATGGCCACCAGCGATTCCAGACACATCGCCCCGTAACCGATCGGGCGCGCGTAACCTTCACGCGTGATGAGCTTGGGCGTCGTACCGCTGGAAATGAGCGTGTGAAAACCGGAGATCGCGCCGCACGCGATGGTGATGAAGCAAAAGGGGAACAGTTTTCCCGCAACCACCGGTCCGGAGCCGTCCACGAACTGGGTTAGCGCCGGCATTTGCAGTTCGGGCAGGACGAGAAAAATGCCGAGCGCCAGCGCAAAAATGGTCCCCAATTTCATGAACGTGCTCAGATAATCCCGCGGCGCGAGCAACAGCCACACCGGCAGCACGCTTGCTGCCAGACCGTAAATGATGATCGACCACGCGAGATTGATGTCCTTGAGCGTGAAGGTTTGCGCCCAACCCAACTTATCCGCATGAACAAATTTTCCGCCCCAGACCGCGAGCAGCAAGAGCACGACCCCGATGGCCGAAGCCTCCAGCACTTTGCCGACGCGCACGAAGCGCAGGTAGCCGCCCATGAACATTGCAATCGGAATCGTGGCGCCGACAGTGAACACGCCCCACGGACTTTCTGCCAACGCGCGCACGACGACCAACGCCAGCACGGCCAGCAGAATCACCATGATGGCGAGGATGGCGACCAGCGCGATGTAACCCGCCGGCGTGTTCAACTCTTCCTTGACCATCTGGCCGAGCGATTTGCCATTGCGCCGCATCGAGGCAAACAGGATGACGAAATCCTGCACGGCGCCGCCCAGCAATACGCCAATCAAAATCCAGAGCGTTCCCGGCAGATAACCAAATTGCGCGGCCAGCACGGGGCCAACCAGCGGCCCCGGTCCGGAAATCGCCGCGAAGTGATGGCCGAAGACAATCCATTTGTTCGTTTTGCAAAAATCCTTGCCGTCGTCGTGCACTTCGCAAGGTGTGGCGCGACGGTCGTTGAGCATCAGCACCCGTGTCGCAATCCACTTGGAGTAAAAACGATAGCCGATGGCGTAGGTGGCCAGCGCCGCGATCAGGATGTAAACCGAATTCAATTGCTCGCCGCGCCGCAGCGCCAGCGTCGCGTAAGCCCACGCGCCCAGCAGGGAAATCGTCAGCCAGAGAAGAAACGCAAGCGCTTTTCTCATCTGCTGATTCTCGTCTTTGCTTTGTTCCCGGTCATGAATTGCGCACAGCTTACGGGTTTGAGTGGTCGGGATTCAATCTCCAAGATGGATGGGCAGAGCCAATCAGGCCTTTTTCTGAAACACCAATCCTTCGCTGCCGTCGGCGCTGACCTTGATGCGGTCGCCTGGCTTGAATTCGCCATCGAGTAATTTCATCGCCAGTGGGTCGAGCAGTTTTTCCTGAATCGTGCGTTTCAAGGGTCGCGCGCCAAACTGCGGATCATAGCCCTCCTTGGCCAGCAGTTGTTTGGCGGACTTGGCCACATCGAGGGTGAGTTGCTGCTGCGAAAGGCGCTTCTCCAGCCGCTGCAATTGAATGTCCACGATCACCGCCAACTGTTCTTCGTTGAGACTGTGGAAGATGATGATGTCATCCACTCGATTCAAGAACTCCGGCCGAAAATGTTTCTTCA
The DNA here is from genome assembly GCA_016200005.1 of Verrucomicrobiota bacterium. Lineage (NCBI taxonomy): Bacteria > Pseudomonadati > Verrucomicrobiota > Verrucomicrobiota bacterium. The sequence continues at coordinate 9,453 of JACQFP010000062.1, forward strand.
TCTCGACCTGCACGCGCGCTTCCATCTCGCGCAGGTCGGTGGCGGAAGTTTTGCCGTGAAGAAAATATTCCTGAATGATCGGCGAGCCGATGTTGCTGGTCATGATGATGACCGTGTTCTTGAAATCGACCGTGCGCCCCTGGCCGTCGGTGAGCCGACCATCGTCGAGCACCTGGAGCAGCACGTTGAAGACGTCGTGATGCGCCTTTTCAATCTCGTCAAACAGCACCACACTGTATGGCCGGCGGCGAACGGCTTCGCTGAGTTGCCCGCCTTCCTCGAAGCCGACATATCCCGGCGGTGCGCCGATGAGCCGAGCCACGGAGTGTTTCTCCATGTATTCGCTCATGTCGATGCGCGTCATCGCGTTTTCGTCGTCGAACATGAACTCGGCCAAGGCACGGGCCAGTTCGGTTTTGCCGACGCCGGTTGGCCCCATGAAAATGAATGAGCCAATGGGGCGATTCGGATCTTGCAGCCCACTACGCGCGCGACGAACAGCGTTGGCCACGGCGGTGATGGCTTCCTTCTGACCAACAACGCGCTGTTGCAATCGCTCCTCCATGCGCACGAGCTTTTGCCGCTCTCCTTCCAGCATCCGCGTGACCGGAATGCCGGTCCACGACGCGACCACCTGCGCAATGTCCTCTTCCGTCACCTCCTCGTTCAACAACCGCTGACCTGCCGGTTTTTCGTGCAACGCCTTCTCGGCGGCGGCGATCTTCTTTTGCAATTCCGGGATCGTGCCGTGTTTGATTTGCGCGGCGCGATTCAAGTCACCGATGCGCTCAGCTTTCTCCAAATCGAGGCGCGCCTGCTCCAATTGCCCGTTGATGATGCTGACGGCATTGATGGCGGCCTTTTCATTTTGCCACTGCGCTTTGAGCTTGGTGGATTGCTCCTTGAGATTCGCCAGTTCCTTTTCCAGTTTTTTGAGCCGGTCACGCGAGGCTTCGTCCTTTTCCTTCTTCAGCGCCGTCTGCTCGATTTCCAACTGCATGATTTGTCGCTCCAACTGGTCGATCTCCGTCGGCAATGAATCAAGCTCCATCCTCAATCGCGACGCGGCTTCGTCCATCAAGTCCACCGCCTTGTCCGGCAAGAAGCGGTCCGCGATGTAGCGATGCGACAGCGTGGCGGCGGCCACGAGCGCGGCATCCTGAATGCGGATGCCGTGATGGACTTCGTAGCGCTCCTTCAACCCGCGCAGAATGGCGATGGTGGCTTCGACGCTCGGCTCGGCGACATAGACCGGTTGAAACCGCCGCTCCAATGCTGGGTCCTTCTCGATGTGCTTGCGATATTCGTCCAGCGTGGTGGCCCCAATGCAGCGGAGTTCTCCACGAGCCAGTTGCGGCTTGAGCATGTTTGCGGCGTCGGCGGCGCCCTCCGCCTTGCCCGCGCCGACCAGCGTGTGCAATTCGTCGATGAACAAAATGATGCGACCTTCGCTGGAAGTTATTTCCTTGAGAAACGCCTTGAGCCGGTCTTCAAATTCTCCGCGGTACTTCGCGCCGGCAATCATCGCGCCCAAATCCATCGCGACAAGCTTTTTGTCCTTCAAAGATTCCGGCACGTCGCCGCTGACGATGCGCCGCGCCAATCCCTCGGCGATGGCCGTCTTGCCGACGCCGGGATCGCCAATGAGCACGGGATTGTTTTTCGTGCGGCGCGTGAGCACTTGCATCACGCGACGAATTTCATCATCCCGTCCGATCACCGGATCAATCTTGCCCGCGCGCGCGGCAGCGGTGAGGTCGCGCCCGTATTTTTCGAGGGCTTGAAATTTGTCTTCGGGATTCTGGTCGGTGACGCGTTGATTGCCCCGCAGGTCGGCGAGAGCTTTAAGCACTGCATCGCGCGTAAGACCGTTCGCCTTGAACAATTTTGCCAAGGCCGGTCCGCCTTCATTCAGCAAACCGAGCAGCAAATGCTCAGTGCTGATGTAATCGTCCTTAAGCTTGGCGGCTTCGGCCGCGGCGGAATCGAGGACCCTTTTCAACGCTGCGCTAAGAAAGAGATCGGCGGAACTCGTCCCTTGAACTTTGACACGGCGACCCAGTTCACGTTCCAGATCGGCGGTGATTTTAGGAATGGCGACGCCCAGTTTTTGCAGCAGCGACGGAATCAAACTGTCGCTTTGTTGAACGAGCGCCAGGAGGAGATGCTCGTCGTCGAGCTCCTGATGGGAACGTTCATGGGCCAGATCTTGGGCCGCTTGCAAGGCTTCCTGCGCCTTCGTTGTGAACTTGTCCATTTTCATATGCCACCGGGATCGTAGCAAAAGCTTCAAACGCAAGTAACAATTTAATTGGCCTGTGCTTGGATGTTGGACGGGCCTTCGAAATTTCTTGTCGCCACGTTTCCGCACAGCATAATCCTCGTCTGAGAAGCAGGCGGCCAATGTAGCTCAGTGGTAGAGCAACGGTTTCGTAAACCGTAGGTCGTCGGTTCGACCCCGACCATTGGCTCCAGCTCCAGATGCATGTGCATCAAGGAATTAGAAAGAGAGACGGGGCCAACCTCCAGTAAAAGCTCCAGTAGTTTTACTATCAGGTCACAATCCTCGCAGAATCCTGCGAGCATCCGGCCAGTATCTCCTAACGCAGCTTCCCCGACCGTCGGTATCCTCAGAAACCATGAGGATAATTATGAAACTGCGTTACCGTTTGTTCCAACGAAACAACGGAATATTCTTCATCGAGGACCGGGTCACCAGGAAGCAGGAAAGCCTTCGAACGAAGCTCAAAGAGGCCGCGCGACGGATTTTCAACGCCCGCAACGAGGCGCATCAACAACCGGCGATCAATCTTCAAATTGCGCGAGCATACTTGATGGTGAGCGACCCCCACGCTGCAACGAGAACCTGGCAGCACGTCATGACTGAAATGGCGAAAACAAAGAAAGGCGCTACGCGAGCCCGCTGGGAGCGGGCCATGAGAGAAAAGCCCTTCGATTTTATCCGTGATACAAAACTTATCGAAACACAGTCGGAACATTTTTTGCGGATTCTCTCCATTGGCACGATCAGCACGAACGTCTTTCTACGACGCCTTCACAACTTTGCCTTCGGCATGGATTGGATTGTGAAGGCGATCATTCCGAAGACGCAGTGGCCGAAGATCGATATTAGAGAGAAGCGAGGCGTCACTTTGCAGGAGCATCGGAGAATCCTCGCCGGCGAACGCAATGCAGAGTGGCGGGCCTATTACAACGTGCTTTGGCACGTGGGCGGCTCCCAGTCCGACATTGCGAATCTTTGCGCGGAAGATGTGAATTGGGATGACAACGTAATCAGCTAACGCTCGCCGATTTGCTCCAACTCGGATTCAACTGATGACCCAAGATAGGAAGGAAATGGAAAGGTTTCAAACACGTCTGATGGCGTGTAGCGAAGGTCGCTCTTCATTGTGGACGCATACTGCTCATGGCACCGGCGACCCAACGAGTGGAGGAGGGTTTCATGGCGTCGAGTCGGTGAATTGCTCGAAGCGGTGCTCCCAGATTTTCATGAGCGGCTGCCAGTCATTCTGGTCACCGGCGTGCAGGGCAGCAAAGTAGGTTTTCGCCCCGCCAGCATCGGTGGGAACAAGGTCCACGGGCGGCAATTCCAAGCGGCGCAGCAGTTCGCGGAGGAAAAGCCGGGTGACCCGGCCGTTGAAATCGTTGAACGGATGAATGGAAAGCAGGCGGCCCTCGGCGAAGGCGAGCGTTTCCAACAGCAGTTCATCCATGTGACCGGAAGTGTTTTGCAAGCGGACAAGGAGGTCTTCACCGTAGTCGCGCATCAATGGGGCGACTTTGTAAGGCGGTGGCGGATGATGTTCGCCCACGCGCACCTCGGCATCACGCCAGCGTCCCGCCCAGTTGGGAACGAGGTCGCCGCAGATTTTAAAATGAAACTGAAGGATGAGTTCGCCCGCGAGCGGGTGCTTCGAGAAATCGCCGGAGGCAAGGGCACGTTCCACGGCCAGCACGCGCTCGGCAAGGAGCGGTGCGAGTTGGGAATAGCTCAGGAGACCCCGAGTGGTTTCAATGAAACGGGTAGCGCCGCCTGGTGGTGTAGTTTCTCCAGCCATGACAGGTCAACCGCCTCCCTTTCGAAGGCCATGGACAGAGCGACCTGGCGGGGAATTCTCCTCCAGTAAATCTCCTGCCGGGACTCGGGTTTGAGTCCGCGCCAGCGCTGGATGTTGTCGGTCCATTTCATGTGCAGCCAATATAGCCGAAGCGAGACCGGGAGCAAAGCGGCAAATGGAGAGGCGGTAAGTTGTCATGAATTGATGTTGTCCGGCAAAAGGACGTAAATGCCCAGCACATCCATCGGCAGGACGGGATAGACGACTTGGAACTGCTTCTGATCCATGAACTGGCTGAAGCGCTCGTGAGCTTCGACCAAGTGTTTCGAGCGGTCCTCGGCAACTTTGTCGAACTCGTCCTTGAGCGTCGGCAGTTGGGCTAATTCGTTTTGGAGGAATCCGGTGCGCGCTTCTTTGGTCAGGTTGGTGGAAGCGCGGGCAGTGTCAACCAAGCTTTTGGCTTCGTCACGTGTGAGGAAGTCCTTTTGCGATGGGCTGCCGCGGTAGCCCCACACCAGCATCTCCTCAGCGATGATCTTGTTCGTCCCCTTGCGTTCCTCGATGACATTGCGACAACGGAATAACAGCACAGTGGTCTTGGTGGAAACCTGGCTGGTGCGGATGACTGCTGAGCGAGCCGCACGCGGAGAGCGCCGCGAAACTGAATTGGCCAGGATGATCTGACAAAGTTGTTCGACGAATGGATGGTTGCGACCAAAGTAGAGATAACCCTCCGGCGTCGGCGACTCGAAGGTGATTGGTAAAATGGAGTTCTCGGGCAGGAGGGATTTGAGCGACGGCGGCAGGTTGGCGGTGTGCAACTTGTACCCCTTCTTGTCAGTGACGATTTGTGCGCCGACAACTTCCAACGCGGCGAGTACGAAATCGCGCACGGCCTTGGGATCGCCGATGGACTCGTCCACTTCCTTGAGGTCAGCCTCAATCTCGTGGGCTTTGATGGCGTGTTGAGCGAAGATGCTGCGCGAGGCGACTTCACGTTTCTCGGCTTCAGCGAGCTTATTGCTGATTTTTAGCCTGGCTTGTTTCGCTTCGTCGAATTCCTCGAAGTCGAATTCAGGATGGGCGATCGGCCCGGTGATTCTGACTTTGCGATTTGGGTTCAAGAGCAGTGCCTGGGCAATGGTGTCGATGACGCTCTTGCTGTCTTCGGGGAACGGAATGGTGATGCCAATGGAACGGCGGATTTCCCGAATCTTGCGCAGGATGACATCGAGCACGATGCCATCAATTGGGTTGTCCTTGCCGTAAATCAGCCCGGTCTTGACAAGCGGCGCGGTTTGACCAAAGCGGTCCACGCGGCCTTCACGTTGTTCAAGGCGGTTGGGATTCCACGGCAGATCATAATGAAGAACGGCGGTGAACCATTTCTGGAGATTGATACCTTCGCTGAGGCAGTCGGTGGCGACGAGCACGCGAAGGGGAAACTTCTCCATGTCTTCGATGCGTTGCCGGCGAACATCATCCGGGTCCTCGCTGGTGATGACCTGAACGTCGAGTTTGGGAAACTTGGTCTTGAGCAGGGGCGCAAGCTGCTCGCCAACGTATTTGGCGGTGGCGATGTAACGGCAGAAAATGACCGGGTTGAGTTTTTCCTTCAGCAAGTCCTCAGCGATCTGCCGCGCAGCCGTGAGCTTGAGATCATCTTTCGGGTTGGCCAGCGCCTGAAGGTCTTGAGCCAACTCACGGAGATGGCGTCTTTGGGTGTCGGACCATTCGGCCTTTTCCACGACCTGCGTGGGAGTGAAGTCCGATTCAAAGCCGGGTTCGCTGTCATGGACGGGGTTTTCGTCGGGCTCAGCAGTTTCGGAAGGCGATGTTTGTTTGTCGGCCAGGCGGGATTCGAGCATCTCCACGCCGGCAGCCGGACTGGACATGACACCGCGAAGCAAGCCGAGGGCGGTCCAGTATTGGACACGTTTACGGCCTTCCGAAGCGCCGTCACGGGCAACCAATTTGCGGGCAAAGGCGAGGATCTTTTCGAAGAACAGTGCGTAGCCGGGCGAAAGGTCCTAGCCGAACTCCTTGGGATCGCGTTTTGGGAATGGTGTTTCCTCGCCGAGCCACTTCTCAACATCGGCGCGCTTGCGTTGGATGAAATGCCGGGCGAGTTCCTTGCGCTGCAGTTGGGATGAGTTGGGCAGGTCGAGCGTCTCGAATTCCGGCCTAAGCAAGCCGAGGAGAGACTGAAACTCCTCGGGTTTGCCACTGTGAGGTGTCGCGGTGAGCATCACCAGGTGTTGATTGGGCCGCTGCGCAATGCGATGCAGAAGGTGATGACGCAATTGCTGGCTCGGCGCTGCACCTGCGGGTTTCGCACAGGAATGGGCTTCATCCACGATGACCATTTCAGGGCACTGCTGGATGAAAATATCTCGTCGCGTCTCAGACTTGATGTAATCAACCGAGATGACTTGGAACGGGTAATAATCGAAAACGCTGGTATCGCCCTGAATTTCGCGGTCGAGCCGGGCCTGGGTGTTGGAACGAATGATGACGGCATCGAGTTCGAGTTTGTTTTTGATTTCCTCCTGCCATTGCTCGCACAAGTGCGGCAGGCAAACGACTGCGAAACGTTGGATGAGTCGGCGCAGCAGCATTTCCTGAATGATGAGCAACGCTTCGATGGTTTTGCCCACACCCACGTCGTCGGCGACGAGCAAGCGGACGATTTCCTGGCGCAGTGCCATGATGAGCGGCACCATCTGGTAGGAACGTGGACGAAAGGAAAGTTTGGCGAGGCTGCGGAACGGACCCGCTCCACTCCGGAAAGAAAGGCGGGCCGCGTCGTGCAACATCCGGGCGGTGCTGATGTCGCCGATGTCATCCGGAGTTGGTAGAGGAAATTCGGCGGGCCTCGGTTTGTCCTCCTCGAATCCGAGCGGGAGGTAGATGGCAGTGCTTTCTTCGTCAGCGCCACCGAGCGGCTTCACGACCAGCAAGTCGCCCGATTCGGACGGAAGGACAACCCAGTCGCGATTGCGCAAATTGACCAACATGCCGGGGCTGAAGGTGTTCATTTCACTTTTTTGAAGATGTCAGACCGTGAGGCAATGCGCTCAGCAAGATTCTCCTTGTAGTAATACGCAAAAACCTGATCGCCGCGGTTGCGGATGGCCTGACGTTTGGATTCGTCATCGGCTTTCACGCCCGGGTTGTCGTGCGGGGTGCCGTCGCAAAAAACCCAAAGATCCGGTTGATAAAAGAAGTCCGGCTGGACGTAAATTCCATCAACACGCTTTTGGGTTGAGTCGGGCAGACGCAATCCGAGTTGGTGAAGATAATCGAGAAACTTCCGTTCGGTTGAGGAATTGGGGTCAATAAACTTGAGCAGCCATTGGTAGTGTTCCTCGTAACTCTGGAATTGCTGGCTGGTGAGCAGTTCGAGCGAACAGACCAGCAGCCGTTCCAGCGCCGGTTTGATCAGGTGGCGGTCAATGATCTTGTGTTCCCGTTGGTTGTAATAGCTCAACAGATCGTCATAGGAGGCCGGGCCTTTGTATTCGGTGTCATCGTACCGGCAAACGCGAATGGCCTCCTCGACGACTTTGCGGAACACCTCCTGGGATTCCACAAACTGTGTGAGCACACCCAGCGTACCTTCGGACGCTTCGTAGAGGAGGATGTTCGGGGCGTCAGGCATACCGAGCGTCGTCACGCCAAGTTCGTTCGGTTCCAATTGAAAGATGTTTTCGATGGCCCGCTTCAGAGCGTATTGAAGAGTGATGACGCCTTCTTTTGACAGTGCCAGCGCTTTGATCGGTTCAATGTAAAGCGCGTCGGCGGTTTCACTTGTGTGAAGCATGACCCGCTTGATGGGTTCGCGCTGCTTATCACTTTCGAGGTCTTTTTCCTTTTTCCATTCGCCGGTGGTAAGGCCCAGCGGAAATCCCTCGGCGGGACGGGTGCGCCACTTGCGATTCAGATCCACCAACCGTGCGGCAGGCAGAAAGCGGAGGTTCAACAGCGGCTCATCGTCGGTGCGGACCACGGCCTTGCCGATGCGGGATGACTGAATGTCGTCCACCGAAAAAAAGGTGCGGATGTCAAAGCCCCGGGAGCGGCGTTCTTCTTCCTCGCAGGAAATGCGCTCTTTGCGGCGGGCACGTGTTTCGCCCATTTCCAACAGGTTGGCCAGAACTTCGCGGTTGGCATCATCGGAAAGGTCGGCTCCCGAAAAGGGGCAGATTTCCAGTTTCGTTTGTTCTCCGCGTAGAAAGTAACCAGCCTTGAGGCTGATTTTGGCGAGGTCGAGACTGTTCTCAAGGTCCTGCGCCAGCATTTGGAACACTTCGTATTTTTTGCCGTTGTAGTAAATGATGTTGCCCGGCCCGAACTCGCGCAAAGCGATGGCGCGGGGACGGGACAAGTATTCGCCACCAGTGTCTTCGGTCTGAATGAAACAGCGCAGCGGCAGACGCGCAAAGTTGTATCCCGGCAGAAAACCCTCTGATGCCAGATAGCGGTAGGGATAAAACTCGGACAATTGGCCCGCAAATCCCTTCTGGCTGTTTCGCAGGAGATCAAGTTGGCGCGTGGCATGATCCTGATTCCGCTTGGCGGTGCGGTATTCGGGGCTGCCCAAAGTGTAGCGACCACTGTTCAAGGTTTGGGTCGCTGTGCTGAGGAGTGATCGCGCCGAAGAATAGAGAATACGCCAACGGTTTAGAGACGCGTCGAGATTGTCCGCCAAATGATTCAATTGCCGATCAATCCATTCTTCAGAATACCAAGGTGCTTTTGTGGCGGTGAGGAATGATTCAAAATCTTTAATGGCACGTTTGAAGGCAGACTTGATGTTCAGAGCTGCATTGGGCGTGAGTTTGAATTTTTCACGCACTATGGCACTGAGCGGCAGACCTTTTTCTTCTTCGGTGATCAGGCTGAGAATACTGGAGTCCAGTTCGCTTAATCCGACTTCGGAAAGAAAGAGCGCGTGCAGATGGTTGTGCAACAGTTCCTCGTTGGCGAGGTCAAGCCTCGGCGCGGCCACCACACCCGCCACCATCTCCACCTGCCGGGCAAAGTAGTGACGATCATGGTTTGAATAGGAGGAACAGTAGGTGAACACGAGCGCGGCCTGCCCGGTCCGGCCGGCGCGACCGCTGCGCTGGACGTAATTGGCCGGGTTCGGCGGCGCATTGCGCATGTGAACGACGTTGAGATTGGCGATGTCGATGCCCAGCTCCATTGTGGGTGAGCAATACAAGGCGCTAATTTCCCCTTTGCGAAATCGCTCCTCACGCTCGATGCGCATTTCCGCCTTGAGCTGACCGGTATGATCCTGACCTTCCAAGCGTTTACTCTTAGAAAAGTCCCGTTGGTACAATTCCTGAAAGAACCGGTTGGGTTTCACCTTCACGTCTTTGTAGGCGCGCAGGCGAACGACTTCAGGCTTTACATACTTGCCATCCCCCACTCGCCATCGGATGGCGTCGAGTCGAAGTTGATAAACCAAGGTCTGTTGATTGTTCAGGTTTTTCGCTGATTGGGAGTGAAGAAAATCGGCGCTTTCAAGCTTGGCCAGCAACAGCTTGATAAAATCCTGATAAATCTCTCCGCGCAGATCCAAGCCGGGGTCTTTTTCTTTCGCCAATGTGCGAAGATATTTCCCAAGGCTGCTGGCGGGCCCAAGACTCTTGGCCGGGAGACTGACAAATGCCGGCAAGGTTTCGTAACGAAGATGAAACGGAGCAAGGATGTGCTCATCATCGTCGTATTTCCACGGGGCTTTCAACTTCTCCCGGATTTCCACTTCGGCCTGTCTGATCCGGTCGGCCGTGAGATGATTTTCACTGTAGAGAGCGTATTCCTGTCGGAAGAAATCAAGCACGTTCGCGATCAGTTCGGCGCGCTCCTCCGGCGTCACCCGGTTGAACAGGGGGATTTTGCTCCAGGCCTCATTCGCGGCGGCCACTTCATCCAGGTCTCGATAGCCTATGGACAGAAGCGCGCACTGCTCCAGATTTGGCAGGACCACGCGCCAACCACGTCGCAGATCATAAACCGCCCGGTAGATTAAATATTTTTCCAGAGCCTCTTCATACTGGCGACGGGTGCTGGGAAAGTCCGGTATGGCGTTCGTGTTGGCGAACTCAAGAAAGCCCAACCCCAGCGCATTGCGAATCGCCGCGCCGAGCGTGCGGTAATCGAGCGGTTGTTCTCCGGCAGTTTTCAAAGCACGGTAAATCGCACTTCTCAATTGGACAACGTGGAGGAAGTCGTTGAAATGGCCTGCTTGCAAAGCCGCGTCCTGGCGGTTGTCGGTAAAACTGAGGAGTTTTTGGTCTCTGGCCTCGATGCCGTTCTCTTCGAGTCGCCGCAAGATGGAAAAAGCCGTGATGGTGGTGGAAGTGCTACGGCCTTCGTAACCCAGCGCGGTAAGTTTGGTGCTCTCATTCGTCTTGGTGTCGAAGAACACGCCAGCAGTTGGATCAAACAGCAGTGGGGCAGGCATGAACCAAGCCCAATACCGGAGCGGCTCCTGGTCTGAAAACCGCCCAAATTCGTCATAGTAGATTTTAGTTGGCAGCCAGGGCGCATAGTTCTTCGCAACTTCCACGCTGCCATTGGGCCGCCGTTTCAGCCAGGCATCGGGTAAATTTTCCCGGTCAACAATCGGGTCCCAAATGTCATCGCCAACGATCAGGTATCCATCGGTCAGGTCTTCCTCCTCGTCGCTATATTCCCGGAACTCTCGCGGCTCCAGCAGATGCGTATTCAAATTCTTGGTGACGCAAACGAAGGCATGGCCGAGGACGCGGCTGAACACGTTTGGGAAAATGGCCTTCTTCTGTTCGGAGTCAGCCCGATAAACACCCGGCTCCAAAGTAATATAACGCCCGGCGTCCTGGTCGAGCGTGGTGTAAACGGAACCCGTTTGGGAAATGAATTGATGGAGTTTGAACGGAAGATAGGTATAACGCTCGTGCTTGTGGGTTACGTTCGTCCAAGTGATCCACTGCAAGACTGCCTGAAGATGTTCGCGACATTTTAAGGCGTCAAGAGCCGTTGCCTCTGCCAGACGGCGAACAATGTCGCTGAATTGGGACGGCTTCCGGCGAACCTGTAATCCCTCTTTTTCTTCGAGCGCAACGGCGTTCTCCAACCAGATGGCCGTGGGGTGTTCTTTCAACTGTTCCAAAGCAGCTTTGGTATTGACCGGCGACGCCACTGCCTGCTTCAACGCTTCCGAACCCGGCAATATATCGTGCCAGTTGAATGAGCGATCCAGTGTTTCACTGACGACTTGTTGGGCGATGAATGGTTTGCCGAAAAGTTTGCTGGCCGTTTCAGCCACCGCCTTTTTCTGCTCTTTGGGCGAAGCACCGCTCACCATGGTCGCAGACGTGCCGATGCAAGTGACGTCGTTGGCACATTGCGCTCGAATCCGGCGGATGAGCATGGCCACATCAGCGCCCTGACGCCCCCGATACATGTGGAGTTCATCAAACACCAGATAACGAAGTCCGTTGTAGATGGCCTCCCGCAGACTACGCTCACGAATACGCGTCAGGATCAACTCCAGCATCATGTAGTTTGTCAGCAAAATGTCGGGCGGTGAATCCTGAAGTTCCTTGCGCTGCTCCTCTTTCTCCTGCCCGGTGTATTTCCCGAATCGAATCGGAAAAGGTTGACCGCTCTGCTTCTCGAATTCCGTTTCGTAGCGCTCAATTTCGTCCGACTGCGAATTGATGAGTGCGTTCATCGGGTAAACAATGACCGCAGTGACTTTGCCAGGTTGCGGTCGCTTCAACAGGTGTTGGAAGATTGTTCCCAGATAGGTCAGTGATTTGCCGGAACCGGTACCCGAAGTAACGATGAAATCCGAGTCGGCGGCCCCCAGTCGCAATGCCTCCACCTGATGTTGGAATAGCCGGTATCCGCGAAAAATGTCCTTCAGCAACGGATGAAGTTTCTCGCTGGCCACGAGGTCGGCGAGATCGCCCGTACTCTTGTAGCTCGGATTGAATTGAATCAGCGGCTCCGGCCAAAGCCGGCCTTGGGCGAGCGCCTTTTCCACCTCGTTCAGGATGCTCTCGTCGCGGATGTTGATGAAGCTTTCAATATAGCCGCGATAATCGGCAATCACCTTCTTGTGGATGTTGAAGCTGTCCATGGTGCCAAACGAGCCTCCATGCTTCACCTAAAGGAAGGCTGGAAGGCTGCGCGAATTTGTAGCGTACGGTGTGCGAACTTCACAGGAAAAGTTTCGGAGGGGTTAGCTGGTTAGCCGCGCGACCGGGGAAGACGCGAGGATGAGCCGCGCATCGCGGACGCGACGCCTTTGACTTTCAACATGGCCCTGGCCACTTCACGCATCGCGTCGTCCGGCACTTTTGGCGGGAGCAACTGCGCGAACCGGCCTTTTACTTCGTCCGTGCCGGTGTCTTCGGTTTCGCCGAAGCCAAAGAGCTTTCCATTCCCACTACGGATGATGGACGGATACTTTTTCGAGTGCCCGCTGCGCGACTCACCCATGAGGACGATAACTTCGCGACGGTTACTCGCTTCGGACGGCACTTCGGTCATGTCGAACTGCTCACCGGGTTTCGCGAATTTCGCCCAGGCTTCCAGGAGCATGACGCACGCCGTGGCACTGTGGGCGATGCACATAAGCTGCGCCATTTGGGCGAAGTCATCTTTGGCGTGTTCATCGGCGAGACTCTCCGGGACGAACATGACCGGTCCGTCCGGTCCTGTGAGAAACAGCGCTGGAGTGACCCGACCTGTTCCGCGCATACAGTAATTGGCATAGTGCTCGGCCTGCGTTAGAAGGTCGTCGAGGTTTTCGAGTTTTGATTTCGGCTGCACTGAGAGCCTCATAGCCCGAATAAGCAAGACAGACAAGATGCGATGCGGTCAGTGGTGCATGACGGGCCGGAGCGTCGGTGGATTCCTTTTTCTTCGACAAAGTCTTTCGGGAAGGTTCTTGAGAGTGTACCGCAAAAGTTGCACCGCGACAGTTCATTGTGGGGCCAACCATTTGGGAGCATACAATTGCTGCGGTTGCGATTGGCCGCCATGCTGCCACAAGTATTCTGCCACGTCCGGATGCCGCCACTTGATGGCCCGGTCGAAGGGCGTCCAACCCTGATTATCCAAGGCGCGGATGTTGGCTTTATAGGTCAATAAAAGCTTCACGATTTCCAGGTTGCCATTTTGCGCCGCCTCGTGAAGGGGGGTAATCCCGGTGCTGGTCCTGGCATTCACGTTGGCGCCGTGCTCCAGGAGGAATTCGGCCACGTCCTTGTGATTATGCACCACAGCCAAATGAAGCGGTGTCAAGTTTCCCCAGTCTTTGGCTCCAATCAGTTTTGGATTCTTTTCAAGAAGACCTTTGACCGTAGCCAAATCCCCGCTCTCGGCCGCGGCATGAATGGGTTTGTAATCCAGGATGTCGTGGTGCGAGGGGATAAACAGGCTGCAGCCCGGATTTGAACAGGTCAGGACGACGAGGAATGCGAACCATTGAAGGCGTTTCTTCATAGGGTGGAGCGCGTTGACTGATTATGGTGGGAAAGCCTGTTCGAGTTCTGCAAATTTGCCGGTGGTGTTTGCCGGGTGATTTCGAATCGTGTCCAAAGCCTGTTTGAAGCCCTCGCCGATTTTGGATGGCGGTGGGGTGCCCGGTGTATAGCCCGCGGCCAACGGTTGCTTTTTCAGATAATCAATAAGTGGTGGGACCACTGGCGTATCCGACCGCGCCGCATCCAGGTTGATCACATCCACGACGCTGACAACCTGTCGTTGGTTCACGAGATTCGAGTACGGGACGCCTTTTCCAAATTTCTGGGCAATGAACTTCAAGACAGAAGTGTGATCCAGAATTCCGTTAAAAACTGTCTTTGGCTTTACGAAGGGCGAAAGCACGAGGCCTGGCACACGAACTCCCAAGGTTTCGAATCCTTCCGTATAGTTGGCGCCGGGTGGCGGATCGGTTTTGAGCGCAGGGGGAGACACATGATCGAAAAATCCGCCGTGTTCATCGTAGGTAACAATCATGACCGTACTTTTCCAGATATCCGGGATCAGGCTCATGTCCCGATACACCTCCAATAAGAACTGTTGCCCTCCTTTGACCGCAGAAGGGGCGTGGTCATCGGTGCTCGGACCGAAATGCGGAGCATCTGTGTACACGGGTTCCACAAAAATCACTTGAGGGAATTCATCCGGTAGCTCGTTTTGAACATCATCCCAAAGGCGCTTGAGCGGGCGAAAGTGGATTTCCTGCAAAAGGTCCGGAATCCAACGGAGCATCATTGCGAAGAATGGCATTCCTTCGTGATAAACCCGCCAGCGGATTTTATTCTTGGTCAGCCAATCATAAACCAACGGCTGATCAGGAAGAGGAAACTGATTAACCGCGATGTTGGAAAAGCCGCTCATGGCCATCAGGCGGTTGGGTTGAGTGCCGGCGGGAAGCGAGGAGAACCAATGGTCACAAATGGCAAAATTCTGTGCGAAGAAGTCGGTGACAGGAACCTGGTCGGGAGTGAAATAGCCCGTGACGGGAGGAGTGTCACCGGGGTTGATCAGTGGCGCTCCTGTGGCGCCGGCATAATTGGTTACGAATCCATTCATCGGAAACACTCCGTTTGTCGGAGTCCCCATTTGAAGCGCGATGTTGTCCCGTTCGTGTGGCGGATCACCAACCATCAAATCGTAGGGGTCGGTCAGCAGAAAAGGAGGATAGAGCGAGCCCTGGTAAACACTGGAAGCCTTGGTTCTCCAAGTCCCGTCATCGCGAATGCCGTCCACGTTCGGCCAACTGAAGGGCGGCAAGCTCAGATAACCAAGGAGATGGTCGAAAGAGCGATTTTCCATCATCACAACGACGATGGTATTGATGAGATTCAAGTCTGGCATAAACCCCTCAACTTCTTGTCCGGTATAGGGTGCTCAAATTTTCAAGACAAGGTTTATCTTCGAGGAATTCACTCGGAACTCGATCCAAGGTAATGAATTTGATATTGATGAACCGCGGAGGAAGAAGGCGAAACGACCGAAACCTTTATCATGCATAGTTGTGCTCCATTTTTCTACTGTTCTGTTTTCGGTTTTTGTCCTGCAGATGCTTGGTTAGAATGCGGCTCGCTTTATCGAGCCAGTCACGATTTTGTGACAACGCTTGGATTTCAGCGGCGCTGAAAAATTTCCGTCCATTAGGCGCCGGCCTCCCAAGTGGATGCAGAAGACCCAAACGCACAAGGATGGCAATTTCATAGGCCAGGACCCCCAGCAGCAGCGCGACCTGCTCAACAGTCAGACGCGCCGGCAATCGCCGATAGTGGAACAGGTCCTGGTTGTTCATCGCGCTTTCTTTGCGGGATTCGATTGCGATTGAAATCAGCGATGTGTGTTTAAAGGCGAAACTTGGTTGCCGTTAGTGACAATCCTCACGGGGTCGATGCGCGCCCAGTACTTGCTTTCGTCCCGATGTGAACTCTCCCATCCGTTGTTTCCTTTTGGTGCCTCAATTTCAAATTCACCATAGAAGGATTTGCCTTCGTAAAACACAACGACTAGGCCACGCACCGGCGAGGTTTTGCCGGCAAAATAATTAACGTAGCATCTCACGTCGTTCAGATCGACCTGGCCCTTAAGTTCCACATATTCGTAGTCCACACCGGCATTGCTGTTGCGGTAATCATGGAAATAGCGTCCCTCTTTTGTTTTCGTGCGGTTATAAAACAACTCTTGAGCTGAAGGGCTTGCTTTAACATAAAGGTCACAGTCCACCGGATCGCTCCACATAATCCCGATTCCAAGACTGTCGACCTTTGGTTTGATTGGAAACGAGTGCGCCGAAAAAGAAGTGACCGGCGCCGGGATGTTGGTTGCGAATCGGTGTTCTGCGACCGCCGCCGGCGGTGTGTTGGTGACCGCTGGCGCGTTCGCAGTCGGCGTTAGCCGTGTGTTCCGTTTTTCTTTGGGCTCAACCGCAGCGACGGGCACGTTAGCTTGCTCAAGAACTTTTTGGATCATGTTTGTTGGACCAAACCAGACAGGGATGGCGCGGCGTGCGACTTGCCGCATTTCGATCTTGGTGTCGTTCAGGTCCAGCTCCGCGGTCATGCATGGTTCCTGGATATTCTCCCTGGCGCGGCGCAACGCCAGCGCGACATCCGGCGCGAAGGTTGCAAGCACGCCCGACCGCTGTTGGCATAGCAAACACCAGAACCGACAAATCCTTTCCTGGTGAAAATCGTTCACAAAGCATTGCCGTAGATAAGCGTAGTGAACCGTGACCCCATTCATCGTTCCTTTCTTGAGCGCGCAGCCAAATACGGATTCATGTTGATCGACAACCAGCGTTCCGTCAGAGGGGAAGGCTTCCTGCATGTTATAGCCTTCTTCCCCGGCGTTGCTATAGAAGGGCGACCCGATGAGGATGATTCTGAGTGGTTCGTTGGGCCTTCTGATTTGCGTGGCTGCCAGGTCAAGGAATTGCGGAACATCAATTAGGCCGGCCGTTTCAGACGGACGCGTGCGCTCGGTCATCAGGAACTTCTTGAGGGCGACGATTTCCGAAGCGAGCCGTTGCGCTCGTGCGCGAGCGTTGGCTTGGAAGAATCCCGGATCAGGAATCTTAAACCGGGTGATGGCCTGAAGATTGAGCGCATCGTACACCTGGATTTCATCGCCCGGCGACGTGCCTTCAAGAACCAACAAAAGGAGTTCCCGGAGAACCATCGGTCGGTCTGGCGGCGAGTAGTTGGGTGAAAGACCGATCCCGTAGGAGGTCGCAAGAACGGGTCTGGTTGGAAATATCATCGCAGCCAGAAAGACTGCTCTGATGAGTTTTTTGATGGTATTTGTATTCATAATGGAGTCGCTTCGTTAGGTTTGATTGGATTAGCCGTTTAGAAAGTCGTCGAGGTGTTTGTGGTCCGCCGCGAGTCGGACGGCGGCCCGAAAGCTTGCCACGGCGCGCTCGACAAATTGTCGCCGCGACTCGTCAATCGCGCGCAGTTTGCCGGTGAGATGACCAGCCAACTGCGAGTTCTCGCACTTGCGGTTGTGCCAGTCATCCAGGTCAGCTTGAACTTTTTGGTAGGCTGGATTGTCGACCCGAGCGGGCGATTGATGCTTTTCAACGATCAGTTGAATACTCAGCCAGCACCCTGCGGCCAGGAAGGCTTCGGAAAGAAGCGCCACGAATATAAAGCCGCCATTGGCGACGTGGTCGGCACTATTGGCATTGGTGTTGGCGAGGTTCTGGACGAGGGTAGCGGTATCCTGCGTCAATCCTGGAAAGGTCGCCGCAAATAGACCGGCCCAAATGATTCCCAGAACCAACCCGATTGTCCAAACCAAGAACGTGTAAGCGAGGCGTCGTGAGCGGAGCTCGAGGTGAGATCCCGGAACTTTCAATGCGGCCGCGATGCCGATGGGAACTAACGAGAATAAATAGGCCCGAATTGGGCTGGAGAACGCGCTGATGCCGGAAGACAAAAGGACAACCGCGTTGGTGTTGATGCCAACCGAAAGCAGCAGCCCGGAAAGGATAATAAAGAAAATGACCTGCCCGCGTGCGAATCGTGTCCATGGAATGGTCGTACCCGTTGATTCGAGATAGGGATCGGTCGCAGCGAGCAGGTTCGAACGCTCCTTCACGTGGCGGTGCGCGCCCGCTTCTTCACCGCAGATCAGGTCGATCAATCTTCGGCATTCTTCCTCCAGCTCCGCATTTTCGGCGTTGAATGTACGCACCGCGTAATCTCGTATGTCGGACTCTCCGCCAAGGCCGTTCGTAATAGCGACCGCGCGAAAGTGATCGCGATCAAGTTCAGGGTTAACAATCGTTTTCTCAGCCGCCCGGAGTACCGCCTTGGGCAGGTGGCGGCTACCGTAGTGGCACGTGTTTCCCGTGCCGTCACGAGGAGCGATGCGGCGGACACGATCATTTCGCGCCTCGTCGTACGATGCTGTAGCTAATGTCTTCATAGTTGTGTTGAGATTTTGGCGGAGAATCAATCGCGTCGGTTTTGAGTGAGCAGGCGGACGATGGCGACCAGCACCGCGCCGCAGATTCCAATGACAATCAGACCGAGCGTCATGTCTTCCGGTGAATGTCCAGGTCCAATGCGTTTTACCGTGGCTAGAAATGCGGACACCTCATGACGATGACGCAAAAACAAGACTATCGCGGCTAGTCCCAGGCAGGCTGCAAACACGTTGTTCCAGTTAATTTTCATGATGTTTTCCTTTCAGCAGGTGGTTTTGTAGAGGGATTTAATGTCTTGATGTCACTCGTGACATTACGTGTGGACATTATCGGACAATTATTCGCAACCCACTGAAGGGCAGCGCCAAACGGCATGACCCGAATTGGACTGGCGGAAAAGGGCGCACGGTTGGTGAATCGATTAACAGCAGCCTTGGCAGCCCGAGCAGTGCGAGCATCCGGTGTGATGATCAAGAACAAATCGGCACGGAGCAGCTCGGCTTTGGCAACGTCGTTGGGAATTCGTGCGGTGGTACGTTCGATCTCCATGGCCACGCGTCGGCCGTTTGCTTGGAACATGATGTCCACAGCACGCGGATGTTTTCCGTGACGAATTGGGTATTCCAAACGGACAGGGTAGCCGCACAGGCGAAGTGCCAAAACTATTGTCGCCACCATAACTTTACTGTGCAGAAATTTTCCTCTCATAATGGGTTCTCCGGGTTGGCTCGCACCGCTTCGATGGCGGGTGCAAGGGGTTCAATGACGATGGAAGCGCGTCCGCGCGGACGCAGAGCCAGGGCATGCTCGCGGATGTAACCCTGGTTCAACAGACGCTTGCGGATCTCGGCCAGTCGCCGACCGTTGAGCCGGGTTACACGACAATAGTGACTGACTGACTGGCCAGGTTTGTTCACGACCGCCCGCAAGAGACGGAGTTCATTTTCGGTGAGAATCGGCACCTCCGCTTTCGGCGGTTCCTGAACTTCAACTACTTGATGCGGCTGCCAGTGGGTGAAGCGGTCGTCGAAACGCGTCGGCAACTTGTGGAGCGGTGCAAGGCTCTGTTCGACTTCGGCATTGGTAAGACCGGCGGGCAACTTGGCCAGTGGCACACGAAACAGAAATGGCTCGGTGTGGGTGCCGAGCCCCACTTGGCCGACAAACGTGCCCGGCGACAAATGTTGGCGGATATAATCGAGTTGTTCCGGGTTCAGGTTGCAGTCCGCGGCGAGGGTAGCGTAGTCCTCGTGACAACCCAGGCGGCCAAAGGTCCGGATCACAAGATTGGGCCGCAGCCGCCTTGAGAAGGCAATGGTGGATTGAACGATGGGCCAAAGTCCTATCCCGGCACCGCGGATGATACCGGCGAGTTCATCTAATGGGGTGATCTCACCGCTGGTGGACATCCGCTCGGAGAAGATCCGCTGGCCGTCGTCAAATATAAGGAATAATTCAAGCGGGGTATTGACCAGTCCTTGCGCGATGCGGTGGTGGAAGACATTGAATAGAAGCGACTGGGGCAGTAGATTGCGAACCGACTCTGAAGCGCCGCGCATCTCGAACACGATATTGCAGCGGGCCAAATCTTGTGGGGTCCAGCCTCGCGTCCAAGCACCACACGCCGGAGTGAGTGCCAGCAGGAACGCACCCAGCCGGTCAAGAATCGCATCCCGACTGGCAGCATTGAGGTTCTTTTGAGTCCGTACCCATTCGAATAGGTGAAACAGCGTCGGACAATGGACGGCGTCCTGATGCCAGACACCAAATTCGGTATAGAGGGCGTAGATCCCCTGGCGCAGGATTGCGGCGGCGCGACCGGGAAGGTCCAGCGTGCGCACGAGCAAATCTAGCGCAGTGGCCGCGTGTTGACGCGGATCGCAACCATTGCATTGGAGGAGATTCCATCGCCATCGCTGCCAGGGAAGAATGACCAATGACTTTCCGGCGCGTTGGTAGATTGGCAGGAGCAGTCGGAGTTGTAACTTATATGGCTCGAAAAGCCAGGTGGAGCAACAGAACCAGGCGAATTGCGAGGCCAGCCAGTAAACCAAGTTTGATTTGCCACTGCCGGTATTGGCGACGGTAAGCAAGCCCGAGCAGAGCCAATCGAGCATCAAGTGAACGGGCGACCCGTGGACGTCTTGACCAAGCACAAGCTCGCCCTGCAAGAGGATCGCCATTTTAAATGGCGACAGCCGCCCCGATCTCTGTAGGCGCTCCAGGTACCGGATGCGGCTCTCCGCCAATTGCCTCGTCAGTGAGTCCTGCGGTTCGGCAGCAAGAATGCGCGTAAGGCTGCGCCCCAGGCGGTCGTTGAGCGCCCCATGCGTACGAGCCCATTCCAGCCGTTCGAAAAACTGATCATATCGTTCTGCATTCATAGGGCATCATTTTTGCGTTTCGTTGAGTGAGTAGAATGGGCTGAGCGCCGCCGACCAGAAGCGTCGCCAAAAGCGGCGACGGCGCATCGCCCCGCGGCAGTGCGCGCAGACGGTGATGGCGCAGTCAGTTAAATCCACCTGGTGGGCGTGAAGCAGACAAAGACCGACATTGCACGAGGCGCAGCGACGAAAACACTCCTCGCAAGACACATTGAAGCAACCATCCTCCCCACAACATCCACCGCGCTTGCGTTCAGTGCTGTGACAACAGTGATAATAAAAGTCGGGGATCCAGACCTTCTGAACCACAGCACCCTCGGGTGACAGAACAACCGTCCTGCGGTATTCCAATCGATCGTAAAGATGGCCGGCCTTGTCCCGGCATTGCCGTTCGAGTTGGTCCTCGCGCAAGGGGACTTGCGGGTCAGCTTGATTTTGATCGTTCGTGTTCATGGTGTGTGGTGTGCTGCGGTTACCATGGCGCTGAAAACAGGGTGCGGTTCAGAAACCTCAGGAAGAACCAGCAAACCTTGCCCGTGATGCAGATCGAGGTGAGCGATAAAAATATCGCATTGACGAACAAGGCGCCACGCACCGTGAAGGTCAGCTTTTCCGTCCAGCGGTCGATATCTTTCAATTTCCAAGACATATGAGGTTAATTTCACGGAGCTATGGATTTTCTAACGATTGTAACCAGCGGCTGCGTCGACGTCCGTGCATGGTCCGGCGTGACTCGTGATGCGCTTTGCAGGATTCCGCCTGCTCGCGCACTGGAATGCTTCTGACCGTCACGCCAAGCGTTTATTATTGTTGGCCACCCATCAATCCAAGCGGGGATTTTGTGATTCTGTGGGCATTGAATAGCTGCCATGGCTTGACCGCTACTATCGAAGCGATTCACCTCCCACGTTTGACCGGCATAAACTATTGTTACGTCAACATGCTCTTCGCGATGATTCACGAGGACGGCAACTCGCATTGGGGTGCCTGTATCCGACGTGCCCGGAGACAGGCAGGATTGTGTCGGATGATTTGGTTTGCGCCGCTCTTTAGATCGTTGGCGGCCCATGTCTGGCTTGCCGGGTCGTTTGTCAGTTCGAACCGGCGTGATGTGTGATATGTGGTTTAGTTTTTTCATATTTTTAAGTGAGTGATTTGTGATGAATGATAGGGAAGACTTGGTGCCACATGGTTTCCGGTCATCCTTGCGGCTTTAGGTGCTGTGATGCAGGAGAAGAAAAGAAGGCATGCGAGAATCACGCGGAGCGTCCGGGCAGAAAGCGAGGCGATGGACCAGGCGGTAGGGCGGACAAAGGTACGGACGGACGACTCAACTGGACGATCAACTGGACTCGCGGTGACCAATGGCATTTGTACGATCACTTCCATAATAATAAAAAAGCTGGCGCTACTATAGGGCCGCCGAACGCGTTGAATACGGGTGCTGGTTGGGGGATGCCGGGCGATTTTTCGAGGAATTGAGAACGTTCATGGGAATAACATCGAAATTTCATGCTGGTAGTGCGCAACGTTGGGAATTCGTGGGAATCCCAACTTTAGCGTTGACGGTGAGGAGGAACTGTTCCCGGTAATGATCGTGGACTTTCTCGTCCCAGACTTCAATCGTGCGACCGGCGCACACGAGGACCTCATCCTTCAACCCAGCGCGTGCAACGGATCGCGCTGAAAAGCCAATGCGGTGCTTGGCGTCTATCCGGACGGGTTCTGAATTGCGGATAAACTCCTCAACAAAGTGTTCACAGCCGAACTTGGCGAGTGTCGCGCGTGTCTCGTCCAAGTATTCGTACCAGACCTCGTACGGCACGAGCACGAGTTGGCCCTCAAGACCCAATGTAACTCTGACAAGCTGTGAAAGGCCGTGAAATGATTTAAAAAAAGATTTTGGCAGCCGAAGGCGATTTGTCTTTTTACCATAACTATCTGTTTCGCGAAAGCTGACGATTTCAGGGCTGCCCTCCGCCAAACGGCGACGGAACTCTTGCAGCGTCAGTCTAGTCCCGTTCAGGCGTTTTAGCTTCTGGCACCTTGTAGTTCTGTGTGGCATTCTAAACGTTAAGAGTTGAGGGTGATCGTGTTGGCGGAAAGCCAAAGGTCGTTTTGGCAAGATTGGTGCGACGTATTAGGTTGTGTCATTGTATTGCGGCATGTCGCGAGCTGGCCGATCGCAAATAATGTCAAGGATATGAAGGTCGCGAAACCTGCAGAAGGGACGTTGGGGCGAGCATCGCCGAACCATCGGTGGGCGCAGGAGATGATTTCTTCAGCGGAGGAATCGGCGGGCTGCAAGCGACAATGTGGTGGTCGGGATCCGCCCAAGCAGGTGACAAGGACTTCGCAGATCCACGCTTGAGGCGGTAGACGGAGTTTCCATAAGGGCACGACGATCCTTCGCAGCAGCAAGGCCGACACTCGATTGGGTAATACTATCCCGCCCAGAGACCGTATTTGATTCTTTCTCTTCACGGTTTCAATATCAGCGCTTCTGGCCCGTTTCCTCGTAAATTGCTTTTGACAGAACGTGTTAATTGAGGCTCAGTTAAGCCTCAATAAAGGTCCCGTATGCTTGAGAAACCTCGGAACAGATTTGAAGTGGATATCGAGAGGCATACTCTGAAGCTCAGAAGCGATTTGTCAGCAGCCGAAGGCTGGGCTAACAAAGAGATCCTAATTCAGTTCGATACTTCCTACCCCGAGTTCCACCTGGGTCTAATCGCCTTGGTGGCGCGTGAATCCAAGCGACAGTCGAGTCTGCATCACTCTGTTCCGTTTGCGGCTATCCGCAAAGAAGTCGAAATCCTCAACCGGTGCCCCTGTCTCAAGAACAGGACAAAGCTTGTTTCACAGTCCCCTAGCGCGGCGCTCTACCGCTATTTCCGGAACGGGATTGACCTTGAGAACGATGACCTCAAGATCCTTCTGGAGAATGTTCGCCAAGGTCTAGACACAATACCGGCCAGTTTACGGTCTTCGCTCAAAGACATTGTACGGTCGCAGGGAGCACCGCCGGAGCGTGTGCGTTACGATATGCGTGGCTTGCTTGCCCTTGGGTTGAAGCCCACGGACATCGCCGAGCGTAGTTTTGAGAAATTGGAGCAGTTTTTAGTGGATCTCGAGCATCGCTCACGCGGCTTTAGCTGCGCTGAGGTTCTCAAACCGCCTGAACGGATGCTGCTGGACACTTGCCATACCCTTGGGATTTCCGGTGTGAGCGAGGCCGGATTGTCTAGGGCGGAATTGCGATTCGGTACGGCGAAGGAGATTCGTATTCTGGCTTTCACTGCTTTGGGACTTATTAGAAGCAGTCAGCAAGTACTGGCCACTGCTGTATCGGCAGGCGCAACTATTCGTGTGATTCTAGCAGATCCAAAGTCCCGCATATTTGAATCCAGTGCGAGGATGACGTTCCGAGAGTCGTACCCTAGGAGCCCGTCCAATGCTATCAAGGAGACTGAATCGCGCCTGAAACAAATCGTGCCACGGTCAGGCGCACGTTCGAGTTCCGGTCGATCAGGTTGCATTTACCTTGGGCACTTCGACAGCGAGTTTCGATGTTTTCTGACGATTTGCGACGATTCATGGGGATGGCTCACTTTGCACTTGCCCCCCAAGGATTCGATCGCGACCCCATCTTTTGAGTTGGTGCATGGCAAACTCCTCAACGACTGCATCTCTTATTTCGACAATTTGTGGAAGCTTCTCGAAAAAAGGAAGAAGATCAGGAAGCTCAAAGGCTAGACCATAAACCTGACTATCAACTGCTCACGCACAGCCTCGGAAGTGATGAGCTGGGTGCCCGACATCAGCGTGGACATTGGTCCTGAGTAGTAGCACCACGATCAGATTCATAGGACCAGCGATCGACTGCGTCATGGACGCCGTCAGCTTCCTCGAACAGCACTGCGATCTGGCCGTCCAGCTTGAAATTGTTCCGGCGCTCTGGAAGGTCGTGAGCCTCGATGGCGAGATCGATGCGGTATTCACCGACGCGGAGATCGTCAACTTCGCACAGGGCGAACGCGACCTGCTGGCGGTGAACGAGCCGTGGAGCCGCTGGAAGAGGGAGGGTGCGTCATGAAATAGCAACCGATTGACACAGTCGAGTGGGCGATCCGCTTTTTGCGAATCCTGGATGTGGCAGTACGGATGGATGTGCGCGGCGTCACGCTGGGCAACGATGAGATTGAGCTATGCTGCCCGTGACCCAAACAGTGATCCGGCCTTTGGGCCGTGGGGTTTGTGTTGAGCTGATGCTGGTAGAGAGAGGATAAGAATGGCCCGGAACATTGATATACGCCAAGGACTTACAAGGTTCGTTCAGGTTTGTTCTGAGGTTTATTCTGCCCGGTTTCCCGTCGCACCTCTTCCGGTGTAATTGCACGCAGCTCACAGCGAGGGGACAGCAGTGTTTGTTTTATCAGCGGTCACTTGGTGATTGGTTGCCGATGGGTTGCGTATGTTGAGTCCACTGAATGGGAAGTGGCGTCATAGCCTTTACGGCCGCGATAATGCGGATAAATGGCTTGCTTCCGAGAACAAAGTTGGCAGGCTGCCATGAGCACCAACTTGCATTCGATGAATGCCCTTAAAGCAAATAGCTTGGCGGGATTCGAACGCGGACGTCAGCCTAGGCGCGCATCCGAAACGACGAAGGGAGCGAGCTTTACCCTGTTGTGCGCAGCAGTTGGTCTGAGCCTGCTTCTCTCGCCGCAGGATGCGCAATGTCAGAATGGTGGAATCTCCTGGGGACACGACCTGGTTTACTGGTTCGACGCCCAAGATCGGAATATCAGATCAAACCGGTTTGATCTCAACAATTACCCACCGGATGCTACGGTTACCGCCTCGATCGACGCATGGACTGTTCCTGATCTATATTTTTATTCGTTCGATCCTTTTTCGGATTTGAGAATCCATTCCTACACATACAGCCCGAGAGTTTGGGTTTATCACCAGAACAAGGGCTATGACCTCGCAGATGATTTCGTCACGGCAACGGTCTGGTGGAGAACGTCGCCGTGGCCGCCATGCGACGACGTACCAGGCATCTGCGTTAATGTAGTCTACACTATGCTTGAAAAAATTCTCATCGACGGCTTACCTACGCCGGAAATGGCAGGACCGTATCGAGGAGACGTAACCGCTTTCAGTGAAAACCATCTCCGCGCTGACCCGGAATACCATTGGGGTTTCGAAGCGATTGTCCGGCGCATCTCGCCCGGACATTTGCGTGATCCCGATAATTCCATTTCTAATTGGACGGCCGCGTCAGACATAATCGTCGGAGACATCGCACAGGTAAACTATGCACTCCATCTGCAAGCCATCACGAATGCCCTGCAGTCCGGGAAAACGCTGGTTGTCAATCACGGCACCTATACAAATTTACTGTCAGATCTGCAGGCCGCCGCGCAAAGCGAACAGGCCTACCTGCTGGCCGATCCCGTGGGCGAATATGCTGACGAGGGATATGTGGATAGGTGGCATAAGGTTGAACCTTTTGAAGTTCATTTCACAGATGTGCTAAACGGCAGGGTCATTGACGGGTCGTGGCTGACGCAGGACTGGAAACTCGGTTGGTACGGCCGGTTTGCTTACGGAAGCATTCACCCAGTCGGCCAATACCGGGACTTGGCACGGGTGTTCAATCGATTGGTCAGGAACACACCGCCTCCACCTGCCCCTCTAGCACCCTTCGTCACGTTGGCGACGCCCGACCATCAAACGATATTCCTGGATCCTCCGGCAACGATTATGTTGCGGGCCTATTCGACGACCAGCAATCAGGTCGTGAAAGTTGAGTATTACCAGGACGACGTGAAGATCGGCGAAGACTATGCATGGCCTTATGCTCTGATTGTGAACGAGCTTGGAATTGGAAATTACACCTTTCGCGCCGTGGTCACGGATACATCAGGGATGATGGTTTCCAATTCCCTGCAGATAATCGTAGATACAAATATTGCACCCACGGCTGAACTCACCGGTCCGACAAACGGAGCCGTGTTCGGGCCGTTTGCGAACATCGCGCTGAACGCAAGTGCCACCGATGCTAATGGCAGCGTGGCTCAAGTTGCTTTTTACGCCGGTACAAATTTACTGCGCGTGCTAACGAACGGTTCTTTCGGAATGGCGTGGAGCAACATGATTGCAGGCAACTACTCTTTGAAGGCTGTAGCGACCGACAATTATGGCGTCAGCACAACTTCGGCCCCGGTGGTCATAACGGTTGAGTCTGCAGTTGCATACGTCAGCCCTGCCGGCTCGGATGCTAACAATGGCTTGTCTTGGGAAACTGCTAAGCGGACCGTTCAAGCCGGAATCGATGCCCTCGCTGTGCCTGGTGGAGAAGTTTGGGTGGCGGCAGGCATATACCAAGAGAATCTCAATCCCCGTCCTCTAATCACCCTGTACGGTGGATTTGCCGGGAATGAAACCAATCGAACCGACAGAAACTGGACTGCCAACGAGACCGTCTTGGATGGTGCAACGAACGGAAGCGTTGTGGAGTTTGTCAACACCGGTTCAACCCTGTCTCGCATCGACGGTTTCACGATCCGCAACGGAAATGCCGCCAAGGGAGGAGGCATCTACTGTTCGAACGCGGCCCCGGTCATCGCGAACAACAAGATCATCCTCAATACCGGTTCTGGAATCTTTTGTGACTATGCCGAGTCAACCATCACCAACAACTTGATCGCCACAAATAACCCAGTCGCGAATTGTGGCGACTTCAATTTTTGTGGCGCCGGGATTTCCTGCAGTAATTCTGCGCCCGAAGTGAACGGCAACCTGATTGTCGGTAATGGAGGCGACGGCATTAGCTGCTGGTATGGCACCGCGAAAATCGTGAACAACGTGATTACGGACAACTCCGGCAGCGGGGTTCATGGTGTGCTCTCTTCGCCCCTGGTTTCTAACAACCGAATCGAACGGAACAGTGGGAGCTTTGGTGGAGGCATTGTCTTCTGGGGCGGCAATGGGAGTGATTCTCGACCCATGATTGCGAACAACTTGATTTTGTCCAACAGCGCATCTAGTGGTGGAGGGATCGCGCTGATATGGTCGCAAGGAATGATCGCGAATAACACGATTGTGTCGAACGCGGCTGGGTTTATTGGAGGTGGTGTTTACACATTCTCGTCGTACGTGCAGTTGAAGAATAACATAATCGCCTTCAACGGGCCCGCATCCGGAATCTCCGTCAGGGGAGTGGCTGGACCCGAATCTGCGCGAAACTGCGTATTTGACAATAATCCTGAGAACTATGACGCGACGGATGGCCCGACGGACATAATTGCGGCTCCACAGTTTGTGGATATGGCGAATGGCGATTTTCACTTGTTGGCGACCTCTCCCTGCATTGATGCCGGCATTGACGCATTAGTGCACGGTCCGAAACAGGATACATCTATTTATCTTGTACCTGACCGCGACATGGATGGCGAAACAAGAATTTCTGGTCCGCACGTGGACATTGGCGCCGATGAATTCTTCGTCGCGATCACCAACACGGCGCCAACACTGGATGCCATCGCTGACCTGACAATAAACGAAGACGCGGGCTCGCAAACGGTCAATCTTACCGGCATTACGTCCGGTGCGACCAATGAAAACCAAGTCCTGACTGTGACCGCAACCGCGAGCAATCCGTCCCTCGTTCCCAATCCCGCCGTGAGCTACAGCAACCCAAACAGCGCGGGCACGCTAACGTTCACACTTCCCCCCAACGCAAATGGCACAGCCACCATTACCGTAACGGTCCATGACGGCGGCGGAACCGCAAGCGACGGACAGGATACGTTCAGTCGATCGTTCCTTGTCACGGTGAATCCGGTCAACGACCTTCCGACAATCTCGCGGCTGCCAAACCGAACAATTTATGAAAACACCCCGACCCCGACGCTTCGATTCCGCGTGGGAGATGTGGAGACACCTTTGAACGAATTGGTTGTTTCCGGCAGCTCTTCAAATACGAATCTGGTTCCCAACGAGAACATCATCTTGGGGGGGTCTGCGGACCGCCGTTGGTATCGAATCATCCCGGCGACGAATCAACTTGGCAGCACGGCGATCACGATCAGCGTGAGTGACGGTACCGGTACCGCAAGTTCAACTTTTGTCCTGACCGTGGAACCACAGAACCACGCGCCCATACTGCCGCTCGTCTTCGACTGGACGATCGACGAGTTGACCACGTTGACGGTGACAAATTCTGCCACCGACGCCGAAAGCCCTGTTCTTACTTATTCGCTATTGGTTGCCCCGAGTGGGGCCAGCATCAGTACCAACGGTGTGATCACTTGGACGCCAACAGATGCCCAGGGTCCTGGCATTTACGTCATTACGACGCTCGTTACGGATGACGACGCGCTGCCATTAACTGCCATCAATACTTTTAAGGTTACCGTCAACGATCTCACGCCGACCGTGGTGATGGATTTGATGGATCCTTTTGCTTACGAGGATGGCCTGAACCAGGGTTTTGTACTGATTACCAGAATAGGTCAGACAAACGCGCCTCTTACAGTGAACTACACGGTTGGCGGCACGGCGAGCAACGGCATTGATTACGCGTTCCTCCCTGGTTCATTAGTCATCCCGGCCGGATCTGCATCCGCGGCACTTTGGGTGGCACCGGTTGACGACACGGATGTGGAAGGCAACGAGTCAGCGATACTGACGCTTTTCACGAACGGAAGTTATTACGCTGGCTCGGCAAATAGTGCCACAATCATCATTCAAGACAACGATTTCACGCCGACTGTGGTGATGGATTTGATTGATCCTATTGCTTACGAGAATGGCCCGAACCAGGGTTTTGTACTGATTACCAGAATAGGTCAGACAAACGCGCCTCTTACAGTGAACTACACGGTTGGCGGCACGGCGAGCAACGGCATTGATTACGCGTTTCTCCCTGGCTCATTAGTCATCCCCGCTGGATCTTCATCCGCAGCGCTCTGGGTGTCACCGGTCAACGACACGAATGTGGAAGGCAACGAGTCAGTGATACTGACGCTTTCCACGAACGGAAGTTATTACGCTGGCCCAGCAAATAGTGCCACAATCATTATTCAAGACAACGATTTTCCCCCACGTGATGTCAGGTTTGATTCCCCAACCCGATTACTGGATGGCAGTGTGGGATTGAACCTCGCGGGTAATTCAGAACGCAGCTATTTCATTGAAGCCTCTTCCAATCTGCTGCACTGGGTTCCCTTGCTGACGACAAACGTAGATATAAACGGACACATACAGTTCAAAGATCTTGAAGCAACGAACTTCTCCAGCCGTTTCTACCGGGCTCGACTCTCCGCGAACCTTTCTTTTGGGGGTAGCTTAATAGGTTGGTGGCCGGGAGAGGGAAACGCGAACGACAACGCGGGCACAAATCATGGCACGCTTCGGAATGGAACCACCTTCGCGGCCGGCGCAGTTGACCAGGCGTTTAGTTTTGATGGCGTTGACGATTTCGTTGAAATACCTGATAGCCCCCTTTGGGACTTCGGGACAAATGGCTTTTCAATTGCAATGTGGCTGAATTTTAGAACCGTTAAGAGCACAGTGATAATGGGCCAAAGTGTTGGCGAAGGGAACCAAAACAAGTGGCTTATTGAATACGACCCTGCACCAGGACCCGGCCTACACTTTTATATCAACAGGGACACATTCGTTGAAGGGATATCCACGGTCCAAACGGACTTCATGCCAGTTGCGGGCCAATGGTATCACATAGTTGTCACTCGAAATGGAATCGCGTACAATCTTTTTATTGACGGAGCGATTGCTGCCACAGGGAACGATAGCAACTCGATCCCAAATCCGAATTCCTTGCTCTACATCGGCCAGGCCGAATTTGCTCCGGGTGAATCGGCCCAATACATGGATGGGTTGATCGACGAAGTATCGATCTATAATCGCGTGCTTCCTCCGCAAGAAGTTTCACTACTTTACAACACCAGTCCTCTTGCATCCCTGAGGTCTGGCTTGATCGCCTATTACCCGTTCAACGGGAACGCGAACGATGCCAGTGGGAACGGGTGGCACGGAACCTTTGTAAATGGCACCGCCATTTGTGCATCGGCCCCCGGCCCCGGCGAAGCCGCGTGTCTTGATGGAGTGGATGATTATCTGACCCTACCTGGTCAAGTGTTAAGCGGGATGCCGCAAGGTACGGTCTTCGCGTGGGTTTATCTTGACGAATACGAGCCTCCTGACCGAAGCACGCCTATTCTCTCAAAAGGAGACCAAAATTGGACAGATTTCGCCATTATGTTAGACCCGTCGCAAGGCGAAGTCCTTTACGCACTGATTGGAAACGAAACCATGGCAGGCAGCACCAGTATCCCGGTCGGAGCATGGGTTTCCGTCGCTTTCTCCTGGGATGGAGAACACTGGCGGCTCTATGCCAATGGCCAATTGGATGCGGAGATCCAGCGTGTCACCGGGTTGGGCACAGATGAGTCCACCGTCAACCTCGGCCACCATGAGCACTGCTGTACAGCTCTGTACACCCATGGAAAATTCAATGGCTTCCGCATGTACAACCGCGCCCTCTCTGCACCGGAAATCCTGCTACTTCACAGGATGGCAGCAAACTGAGTTTAGCTGGGTAGCGTCTGTTCAGTCGCTTAAATTTACCGGGGGAGCTGTTTTCTTTGCAATGCGGATTCAACCTCTGTCATTGTTGGATTTAAATTCAACACCTTCGAAACAGTGTTCAGATTTGTCAGTAGGAGTTCCATAGTTTCTTCCATGCGTCGAATCTTTTCGTCTTTGATACGGGCCGCCTGTTCCAATTTCGCAATGTCGTCCTTGAGTGTGCCTAATTCAGTTTGAGTGAATTTCTCGTCAAGCGCCTTCGTCTCCATGCCACTCCGCGCAACGTAAGCGTCGACCATTGACGATGAAAATCGCCATCCGAATTTGTAACATAATTCTTGTCGGTTAAGTTTGGTGGCGTAATAGGTCGCCGAACTGTGCCGAAACAAGTGATAATGAACCGGACGGTTAAGGACACTCTGGCCCAGTCGTTGAAGGAACTTTCGGGTCGCCGTGTAATCGCCCCGGAACACGGGATCAGCCGGTTTGAT
Source organism: Verrucomicrobiota bacterium (assembly GCA_016200005.1). NCBI lineage: Bacteria > Pseudomonadati > Verrucomicrobiota > Verrucomicrobiota bacterium. The sequence goes on from JACQFP010000062.1 coordinate 40,999, forward strand.
GCCCTCGGCAACCCGCTCCGCAAGATATTCTTTGATAGTCTCCAAGGAATATTTCCAATATAGCGCGATCGTCCGTCCCAGCGTCTTGGAGTATTCCTGCTTCAGTGTAATCCTGACGAAGTTTTCTTTGCCCTCGGGCAGTTGAACATCTTCAAAGCGGATGTTGTGAAACTCCTCGGCGCGTGCGCCACTGTCGAAAAGCACGGCAATCAAGAATCGCTGCCGGGCATTGCGGCAATGTTTGTAGAGCCGTTCGATCTCGGCCTCCTTCAAGAAGTCCGGAGTTTTTGGCCGATAGTGAGTGTCGAACCAACCGGTCAAAGCGAGCGCCTTTGGGATCCCCAAACGCCAGCGAAGGAATATTTTCAAGAACTTGCGCATTTCCACTTGGGTGTTGTGAGCATAAGGTCGCCCCGTGGATTTATTGCAAAGGCCACCGGAACTCAGCGCCTTCTCAAAGTTTTCAACATCTCGCAGCCTTAACTGCGCCATGGATTTGTTGAAAAACTCCAGCGGGACTCGCAGCGCATTCAGATATTGGAGTTGCCGCTCGCCTGAAATCTTTTTGCCCCGGTTGACCTTGCCCAATCCGAGGTCGTCGAGGAAACGCAGGACTTCCCGTTTCACGGTCTGGGGAAATTTCCAGTGCTGGAGCTGCTCCTTACGATTTTCAAAGCTCTCCCGATGAATCCGAATCCGTTCTGCCATGGTTTGAGGTGTTGTCAGAGGTATTTAAGTCTTTCGGAAAGTGGGACATGAATGGCCACTTTCTTCCCAGGAGCCGTGACAATTATGTCCCAGTTGGTGGTTGTTCAGCCGCCTGCCGCTCACGCATCTGAAGAATCAACAACGCCGCTTCGAGGACCTCCGCCGGGAATGCCTCCAACTGACGGATGATATCCTCGTGATTCCGGGTTCGTTGAATGTCGTGGCTTTTGTCCATGCCTGCCGATTGGGGTTGGAACTTAAAAGGCTGTGGTGCGATGGGTTCGGAGAGGAAAGGATGGACAATTGAATGGGGGAGGATTCTCCCACACATATACTATGTGTAATCAATCAGACTTTTTACGGAGATAAATCCGATACGGCCGGTGCGACTTGTTCTTTTGTGCCGCAATGCGGTCATAGAATACGGGCGGCGCCTCGTGACTGCCAAGAGGTACCGTGTTCGCCAGGATCCGCAGTGCCAGGGTGACGGTCTCGCCGCCCCGGTTGCACAGCTTCATCAGCCGGGACAATGACAGCGGATAGCGATAACAGGGCCGCGTGCCATGCAGTTCCCGGTAATACAGTTCGATCTTGGAGAGCACCAACCCGATCAAGCGAGATTGCCGGGCATCCAACTCCTCGATGACACCCGATCGAATCCACACCCGTCTTTCCATCTAGCTGCCCCCGGCCTTAAGCCCTGCGACCAAAGGAAACTCCACCAGACACGGGTTAACGCGCCCCTTGATTTTTACGATACCCTGACCGACCTTCAACCGGTCGAGGAACGCCTCGTCACCGTCATCCAGAAAGAGCGCCCGCTTAGCGGTATGGATGTCGTCCTCGTGTTGGAGGCCGAGATAAATCTGACAATTGCAATTTCCCAAGACATATATCGGCATGAGCGATGGATGTTGGGTTATGCTGACCAGTCCTTCGCCAAACCCTCGAATCTCCCGAAACACATTTTCCAGGCTGTTGCTGGATTGCTTCTCCGAATGACTCCGCGGAAACAGATTGTGGACCTCTTCCAGAAAAGTCACATGGCGCAACTGATCGGTCTCGCCCTGGCCCAGGCGATACAGATGAATCCACCGGAGCAGTATGTCGCTCAGGAACACTCGCAGCGGCTTCGGCAACTCTTGATCCAGTTCGATGATGGCGGCTTGCTCCAGAACTTCCTCGAGGCGGACCGGGTTGCGGGCATTGAATGCCCCCGACGCCGGTCCAAAGGTAAAGGTGCGTAAAATCCGGAGACAACTATCCTGCCAGAGCATACGTCGTCCGGTGAACCGCGTGCGTTCAAGCTCGGTCAGCGCATCGAAGAAATTTGGCAGCATGGAATGCTTCCCGTCATACACCCCCATTTCCTCGAACTTTTTGTCGAAAAGTTCAATGAACACGTCGGCCACTCCGGGACCGCTGACATGCGATTTCTCCAGCGCTTCGGCCAGCACGCTGATCCAGGTTTTGGGATGCATCCCGGGCGGAGCGCGCAGCGGATTCCAGTTGAATTCATTCCCGGTCTTCCGGCCCACCGAATAAACCTGCAATCGTTCGACATCCGGATGATTCAGGGAACGCAGCGTGTGATAGGACCGTTTCCAGTCCACGACGAGAAACGGAATCTTCTGCCTCAACAATCCCAGCACCAACAGTTGGGCAACATTGGTTTTTCCACCGCCAGTCATGGACAGGATGCTTACCTGGCGAATGAAGTTTTCACGCCGCAGATAGATCGGACTTAATTTCAGGCGCCCATAGCGTGGAGTGCCGAGCAGAAATTCACCCGAGGCTGCCTCGGCCGACGGTGGTGGCAACAAGATTTGATCATCACCCACGGAGGTGGACAGATATTGTGAGGCCAGCATATTGATGAGAGCTTCCGCTTCCAGTTTCGAGTGGGGCGTCTCTGCCGTGGCATACGCTGTCCAGAGTGCATCCGCTCGCCTGCCCAAAATGGGTTTCAATTTCTTACAAAGACTCTTCAGTTCCAGTTCCCGCATGGTTGATGAAGATGGAGCGGCTCTTGGCCTGCTCGTGCGCCTCCCATGTGTTGAGGAAATCGCCCATAACCATCACCACATCGCGCCAGCACTGGATGTCCTCCTCACGCCGTCGCGCATCGAGTTGCAGAGAAGATTCGCGCAACCGGATGACCTCGTTCGGCTCCCGGAGATGATACCTCGCCAATCGGGTGGACTGGTTTAACAGCGTCTCGACAATCTCCTTCTCGCCGCTGATGCGTTCGAGATTGCGGTCCCACATGGCAAATCTCGCCTGAATCTCGGAGGCCAGCACTTGAAGTTTGGTGCGCAGAATTCGGGATTTGGAATGAAGCAAATGATCGAGAGCACCAGGGTTTTCAGCTTCGGAATCAGTCGAAGCGGTGTATGTTTGGAGATAATCGTCGTGGGTTTGCATCCATTGCCCGAACCGCGGACTGCTTAAATAGCTTGTGGCTGAAGGATTCGGAGGAATGCAAGATAAGGCAGACGATTGCTGGAGTTCCAGGCGGTTAGCTCTTGCTTTGCAGTAAAGCTTCGGCGCTCTCTTTTTCCCAAGTGGCGAAAGTTTGCGGTGAGGTCCAGAAGCGGCTCCATGCTTCGTTAAGAATCTTTCGCACCTTGTCCTTGTCAGAGCCGGGCCATGGTTTACAGCCCATTCCGATAAATCCCTCGTGTGCTTCCACCGCACACTTTCGGAGCAGGTGCTTTGGATAATATCGATGGAAATCCGAAGGCTGGGAGTTCCCGGCAACGGCGAGCAGGGATTGCCATTTCTCATCGATCTTAGTGGCGGCCTTTCCTTCCTTAATTAGGCTCAAAGCTTCGAGCATCACCGCCATTCTGGGAGCGTCCGCGGGATGACTGGAGGAGCGGCGGGGCAATTGAAAAGAGTTCCTTCCCCGCTCCGCGTGAAGATGCAGGTGTGCCCATGCATACGCTGGCCCCGCCGAGAAGACACCGAACAAATCACAGAAGAATTCCTCCACCCACTGGCACTGCCAGTTCTGGTATGCGGTGGCAACCGCCTGTCGGGTGGATTCGGGCATCCGGTCGCTTTCCAGTTTGACAATTTGCTTAGTGAAATATGCGCTGATTGCGACTTGGACGTTGTTGTATGCCTCTAGCCACGCTTTGACCCGCGGGTCGTTCTCGACTCGAAAAAGTGGATGGGCAAGCTCATGATAAATGTCGGGTAGATGCAGCAGGAAATGAAGCTCCATCAAGGGAATGCACATCAACTGAAAGTCCGTGCTAATGTAAAAGTAGTTTTGCGAGAGGAGGCTGACGGTTGGAAATTCGATGGGGTAGATGATTTCCCGAGTCATCTCGTCGAGCAGTTGATTGACTGCGGATTCCTTTTCTGAACTGCGGGCCATCGCAGCAATGGCGGCATTCTCAACACGGTCTATCTGGGCGGCAAGACGCCTGAATTCAAGCAAACGGAGCGGTTCGGCCTCCGAATCCTTTAAGTCGGGATCATCACGAAGTCTTTTTAGTTCAGCGATGACACCGTCAATTTTGATACAGCATTGAGACACCAGTCGTTGAAACCAGAGACGTGGTGGCCTGGGAATTTCCCCCTTAAGCGAAGTAGCCCGTTCAATCAACTGCGTGGCCGCGCCTCTTATGTAACCGTCAAGCATGGCCAGCCCTCATTCGCGCCAGAACAGCTACCCTTTCCTCGTCCAGTGACCATGCAAGCTGGTAGAGCTTCTGTTTCGCGTCCTGGTCGAGTATTCGCCTGGCGACGGCTTCCGCGACATGACTCCACTGGGCGGTTTCCTTATCGACGCGTGTTCTCAAGCACGCCGCCACAGAGGATGCGGCCAGCGATGGTTTCCGTAGCGCGGCGAGTGTCTGGATCAATTCCAGCGTTTGCTGCCAGTCGGTTTCATGAGCCAACTCGGTTTTGCCTCTGGCGGCGAGCAACACATGATTGAGTGATCGGGAGAACTGGTCCAACCGGTCGTAGAAGCAGGAATCAAATCCAATTGAGCTCATTTGGTGATCTCTTCTTGTAGATCGTCTGTTTCGGTTTCCTCCTTGTGCTCGGTACCATCCTCACCAAGCCAGCGGTCATTGAGTTTGATGGTGATGGGATCGCGCGAGCAATCCTCGGGGCGTGTCCACGCCAAGCAACTCAGGGCAAAAACATCATCAAGGCAATCTTCAATGCTCATGCTCCCGTTGTTCTTGATAACGTGAAGTGGCTTTGCAGTGCCGCCATGTCGGAACGCTCGCCCGGTAGTACAAACGAATCCTTCCGTTGCATTCAGCGCATAGTAATTCCCGATCTGTGGATTCTGGACATGTGGCCCGCCATAATCGGTGATAGAAAGATCGAACAGACGAAGTGCCACTGGTGCCGTCTTTGGAATTTCGACAAAAGTGACTTGGGTATCGGCGCCAACTATTCCATCTGCTTTGAGCTTAGCCAGTCCCAAGTTGATGCCTTTAATCTCCGTATCGTAAAGACGACCGTCTCGGTGAATAACGATGTGTTTGAGGGGATGACTGTCTTGCTGCAACAGGCGGGTGCTGACCTCACAGAAATAGTCTTTGCATTGCTTGGGCATCAACTTCTCTTTCTGCTGCGATTTTCGGTGAAACGGCACAATGATGTTGCCCGACTTATTGGTTGCGATGAACCCCGCCATGTTGCCTTTGACATCAATGCCGACGATGGCGTCAGCGTGCATTGGCGTGGCTAGCACGAACGGCCACTTTTGGTTGAGCAGCAGTATTTTGTTAATGGCGACGTTCCGGAAGTAGCCCTTGAGCCGCTTCTCTGCTCTTTGATCCTTCGGCTTATACACTGTTCGCCCGTGTCCATCCGCAGCGGAACCATAACAATTGTGCCCCACGGTTGTATGGATAACTGACGCCCGCAGGTCGAATTGCTCTCTAAGCTGCTGAATTATGTGTGAGGCAGAGGTGTCTTCTTGCCGGGGCCGACGACGTTGGTTCTCCGGAATCATAACCACAGCAAATCCGCCGCGCTTCACTTCACTGGCCGCCTTGCTGAAAATCGCGGCACATATTTGTTGAAACGTTCTAGCGTTGCGATCCGCATAGCTGACGAATTGTGGTGAGAACCCGCTTTCTTGTGGAAAAAGATCGTCCACGGTTGCGCACAGTGCGTTGAACAGCGCCGGGCCGAAGGTTTCGTGAACGCTTTGTGGCATAAAGAAGCAAAAGTTGTCCAACGGGCTGGCTTCGTAAAAGCCAACACTCTTGTCTTTCAGCAAAGACAGACGTTTAAGACCAAGATCATCGAGGCTGACTTGAATCGTCCCTGGCGTGGCCCGCGTTGACAGCGTTGTTGAGCAACCGAATTGGAAGTCTGGAACCGGGAAGAGCTTGGGCGTCGTGCTGATGGGCTTGGAACTAACTTTCATTTCGCTATCTCCAAAGCGCAGTTTCTTAAGGTAATTTTCGACGAAGGAGTGGATGAACTGCCGTCTGACGCCCGGTTCAATTGAAAGGCTAGGAAATTCATCTTGGGCCGTTGGATCGTCATTGCCGACTACACGATAACAGAGGTTGGCGGCTGCTGACCGTTTGTCTTCGCGGTTGTCGTTATACATGACGACCGCGCAGTTTTTGGAGAGGTTGGCAATTTCAGGCGGCAGCGGTTTTTCGCATTGATCGAGAATATAATCGTAAAGCACAACCGGCTTCCCATTGATGGGAAACTTTTGCTGCGACACATTAAAGGCGCTGAAGTCGGTCAGTGTGACCTCGTACCATTGCAAACCGAAGTGATAAATGAAGTGCTGGCCTTTGAAGCGTTGAAATTCTTGGCGGTCAAGATGTGTGGGCAATGCGTGGTTGAACACCAGTTTGGAAACAGCGTCAACGCAAAGGCCGATGTCCCCCGAAGGAGTGAGGATGGGCCGAATGGAATATCCGCGATACATGTTGAGCCTCTCACCCCGGTTACACGGCTGCCGTTCGAAAAACGCCTTGCCTGAGCCTGGCTGCCAAAGATTGCGGTGAACGCGTAGCGGGTTTTGCACGAGGAAGCTAATGAAGCGCATGCAGATGTCATCGTTCTTAGGAGAGCGCACCGTGTAATCGAGGTGGACTTGGTCTGCCAGTGGTTCAAAGACAACCTGTGTTCGGACGAGGAACATATCCTTGGGTGGCGCGGGAGCGTCATCCTTCACCACCAACACGGGCTCACCATGTTCCTCGATTACTGCTACCGGCGACCGCAGCCTGAAGCTGAGCTTTCGCGTGATATGCTGGCGGTTCTGGTAGTATTCGTCTTGGTCCTTGTGGAGGTTTACAATCCGGTACGTGCGGTACTTGGACGATAAATCACCAAGATTGGTAATGCGGAATATGTTGGATTCGATCTCGCTCATGATTGTACCTCAAAGCATAGTTTTCGGAAGTTGCAGGTTTGACAAACCCCGGCCCAGTTTGTCGTTGGAAAATCTTCGGCGGATAACTCCTTGTTTTCCCGCCCATCCACCGCCAACAGCATTTGCTGAATTTCCGTGGCCATACGATCCTCGACCGCCTGAATGTCTTCTTCGCTGATCAAATGCGTTCGTGCTTCGTTGGTGAGCAGTTGTGCCTCGACCAGGCGAACGGTGTGTGCAGGATGCCGTCTCAGTTCTGCCGGCAATCCCTTGTGTTCGCCGCAGCGGGTCAGAGTGATGGCATAGGCGACAAGCTGTTGGTAGTAATCGTGAACCCCAAAATGGTGAACCTTCCAGTCTATGATCAAAGGCGACTTGTCGCGGAAAAGGCAGATGAGGTCCGGGACCGCGCGAACCGTGGCACCCATGTAGCGGAAAGTGATGGGACACTGCGCAGCAAGCCAGTTGGCCGATTTGATATTGTCCCTGACTTCTTGAAATTGGGAGCTCTGAAAAAGGTTTGCCAGCGCCTTAAGCACTTCGGTCCTCGCGAGATCAATCTCGTCTTGTTCGGGAGTCCCTCCGTATTCCACCACAAAGAAAGCAGCTAGGTCGTCCTCGTGCTCGGACGCCTTGAAACCAATCTCTCGTATGCGGCGGTTCAACGCAAAGTCGAGTTGAGCGTCAAATATCTTGTTGGCCGCCTGTGTGGCAGTCTGAAGTGTTACGATGATTTTCCGTTGGAGGGCGGGAACAACAACCTTTTCGATAACTTGATCTACAACTTTTCCACGCCAAGCGCTGATAGAAGACAATTTGCTCAGAAGGTATGCCTCTCGACGCCGGGGATCTTTGGAGATCGCGTTCGCAAGGCGCTTGTTAAAAAACCACTGACGTTGGCACTTCCGGAACAGCTTGCCTTCTGAGAACGACCAGATCATCTGCCCTTCCTCTTCTTCGCTCGAAGAAATTCCATGTAATCGATCAGTGCGTCTTCTTCTTCCGGAGTTGTCCGCCCCAGCCGGGCTAAGAGGTGCTGTTGTTTCGTGGCACCTGGCATCCCATCCGGCAATGGATAGCCAGCGTATTCCATGGCCAAGGCATACGGAATTTCGTAGAGCTTGCAAAGTTTGTGAAGGTCAACCGGGGAAGGGCGCTGGACTTTCGCACCCTCCATCTGGCTCAAATAGGCGTTCGAGATACCAGTCGATTCTTCGACTGCGCGCAAGGATAGCGCCACACGCTCTCTGCCTCGCTTGAGAAACTGCCCGAGTTTGTTTAGGTCGTTGTTCATGTCTTGTGCATAAAATACAAAGCGTGCTTGATATGTCAAGCAACAAAATTATTGCAAGATTCTCCCATGCATTGCTCGCAAAGTTTATAAACCCCGTAGTGATGACAAAACTGATGTCACTCACAAGGAACGACGTACCGTGGTTGAAGCGTGGTCGTCAGCGCGCCGCCGTAGCCCAGGCTTTGCGAAAGCCGATGACCGGCACGGAAATCTGCGCCACCGCCCAGGCCATCAACCCACACATTCAATTGCGCGACGTCTGGCACCTGCTGCGCCAGATGCAAGAACGCGAAATCGTCTATTGCATCAATCCTCGACTTGTCACCGGTCGTCTCTATGCCCTGACCGAGCGTGGCCGCGATGATGTTCACGCTGCCTTTGGCATCGGCGTCACGCATCCTCGATCAAACGTTCATTGGCGCAAATACTCCTGGGTCGTGCGCGCCAAGATCCGTCGGCTCACACTTGGTGCGGTCGGGTGCTTAGAGGAAAAAACCCATGAACCACAAACCGCGACGGCCATGCGAAAGCATCTTCGATCTGAGCACGCCGTCGGGCTCAACCCAGTCATTCGTGCGTTGAAAGACCTCGTGAAACTGGCTCTGGTTCAACCGGTGGGCGTGACCGAGCAACGCGGTTGCAAACTCTACCGTCTCACGCCTTCCGGCCGACGCATCCTGGAGCAACTGAAACGGTGATCGCCGATACGATTAAATAGTCCGGGTTCTTTTTTCTGACGAGGGGACATGGACATTCACAAACTCATCGCTGCAATCAACCCCAAGCTGTATTGCGCCGCGCGGCGGCGCCGAGAGACAGCAACGCATCTGCGAGACGCCCCGCTTAAGCGCGACCATTTCGCCTATGTGAAAGCGGCAGCCGTTGCGCAATCGGTCGAACCAAACGGGGTGAGCTTGGAACGTTTGGAAGAAATCAATCCCTTCCGTCTGGCCGGCTTCCAAAGTCCAGTCGAGCAGCACACATTGGTTTACGAAAATCTTGGGGACAGCATTGAGGCGCTGTACTTCAGTCTGCTCGACGAAATCACCTCACATGAAACGTGGCAGGTCACGAAACTCACGGACAGTTTTATAACGTCACCCGGCTCAGGAATGTTTGCCGACCTGGCTCGTCGTCAAATCCAGATGCAGCAGGAAGCGATGAAGACGCTGTCGGCCGCGCAACAACGCGCGCAACACATTCTGCACCTCATTTCTGAGCTGCGGATTGACCGCGAGTCCCTTCAAACAGGGCAGGGGACGAGCCAACCCGATCCGGTGCTGGAGCAGCGGAAACTGATCGACCGTCGTCTGCTGCGCAGTCAGGTGGATGCCTTGAAACTGCAAGTGCGCTGGTTGAAACCCTACTTGAAAGCAGCCCGACAACTCGGTTCGACCGCCAAACCCACGGCCGCGCTGGTCACGGTGTTCAACTCCGCGTTGTTTGAACTGACGTTGCTGGCCGAAGCCGAATATCACGTGGACGAGGCCGTGGACCGTGGCGACCTGCCGGCCCTGTTCAAGAAGTCAAAACTGCGCGCGCCCCGACCGGTCATCGTGATTGAACTCAGCGTTCGCGCCGTTCCGGAACGCATTGGCAGCGGGAGTTACGGATTTCGCGGGCGCACTCATATACGCTTCACCAGCTATGCCCTGAACCAACAAGAAATCACCGTGCTTCGTCGCGAACTCGACCGTGGCGAATTGCAGGAAACCTTCGATGTGCTGAGTCCCGAGCCCATGGCCGACCTTGATATAATCGTGAACGAGATCGAATCGCTCATCGAAGAACCAAAAACGAAGGACACATCCGCCCCACCGGACGACCCCAATCCGTTCAGCGCCCTGTTCTCCCTGCACGAACTGTTCGCCCCCAAGACTGCGGTCCCAAATTCAACTCAAGATGAGTTTGTTCCCATTCGACCCGACTCGGACCTGGAGGAAGTGCTGCGGTCGGAGGCAATTCTGGAGGCACGTCGTCACTGCCAGAAGTTTTACGAGACCATGAAGCGTCGGCACCACATGGCTTGCGTCTGATTCGTGTCGCTCACTTACCTCGAATCGTCGAGTGTTATTACTCCTATCGGTAATGCTATTTGCACGGCCATGAAAAAGCTCATCTTGAAGATGGGCAGGAAGAGTTTCACGGACGCGCCGCCGATGTAGAAGTCTTCCATCGGCGGGATGCCGACGATGGTGGCGGGATAGACGGCGTCTTTGCGATGCGTGATGCCCGTGACATGGAACACGGGATACGGCTCGGTCGGGTCAACGTAGCCTTCGATAACGAAGTCGGCGTTGGAGGGGAGCTCGAGAGCGTTGGTCTAAAGTATTGAATTCCGCGGAACCCGGCTTCTCCGAATCCAATGCGCGCAATCCTTTTTAAGGTTGCGCCCTACGCTTGGGCATGGCCAAGCGAAAAGTTTCTTCATTCAAGGATCGCCAGGCGGTTCTGCACGTATTGCGCGAACTGCGGAGCATGTTGCATGACATGAACCACAAGCTCGATCATCTCATCGAACGCTACCGCAAGTTCTACTTCACCACCGACTTCTCCGATTCAAATCAGCACGAGTTCAAAGGCTGACCTTCTCAGGTTGGCTCCCGGTCCCGGCTGTGCGCGTTTTGACGCCCACAACCCTCAACGGACCCCGAACTCAAGGAATGCATTTCGAGCCGGTCACGGCTCGGCGAGCGTGAGCTTTACGTTCGCGACAATTTCCCGATAGCGACAGCCCTGTGCCAGTGGGTGCTGGGTAGAGCAACGCCTTCGCGGAAAGAACAAGAAAGGAACAAGCAACATGAACCTGTGTGTGTTAGCCGGGCGCATCGTTCGGAATGCCAGCGTCAAGGGCGTGGACCGGAAAGTTCTGCGGTTTACCGTGGAGACCCGGGACGGCCATGACGAAGGCGAGACGAAGGAGCGCGTGAACCAAGTGCCCTGTGTCCTGTTTGGTCCGTCGCCGGAGTTGGAGCAGAAGCTCATCAGCCACGGGGAAGGATTGCGCGTGGAGTTACAGGGCCGGATCGCCTCGTGGAATGGAGAAGCCAATGGGAGGTCGAACGTAGAAGTCGTGGTTTTTAATCGCAGCCTGACCTTCGCGAAAGACTGATTCCCTTCAACCTCAAACCCGAGAGAGGAGAAGCTCAACGGCTTCTCCTCTTTCTTTTTTTCTGGAGGACCAAATTATGAACAAGCAATTCATCGGTTTCGACCGATTGAAACAATCCATATCCATGGAGCAGGTGTTGGGGCGGTATGGATTATTGGAAACGCTGCGACGCGGCGCGGACAGCCTGAGCGGGGTCTGTCCGTTGCATCGCGGCCACAACTCGACGCAGTTCCGGGTGAACCTGGTGAAGAACTGCTGGATCTGTTTCGGAGACTGTCACGGCGGCGGGAGCATCGTGGACTTCGTGAGCCAGATGGAAAAGGTCGGCATCCGGGAGGCCGGGCTGTTGTTACAGGACTGGTTTAACCTCGAATCGGGCAATGGGCATGAAGCCCTTCGTCCGGTGGCAAAGGAGAAAGTCATCCCGATTCGGAAGGAAACCAATCCGCCCTTGCGCTTCTCATTGGGGGCACTGGACGGAGCGCATTCGTATCTGACAAAGCGCGGGCTGACACCAGAAACCATCCGCACTTTCGGCTTGGGGTATTGTTCGCGCGGAATGTTGCGAGGTTGGGTTGCGATTCCGATTCACGACGCGAAAGGAAATCTGGTGGCGTATGCCAGTCGCTGGCCGGGCACACCGCCGGACGAACAGCCCAAATACCGTCTGCCGTGCGGTTTCCGAAAGTCGCTCGAACTGTTCAACCAACATCGGGCGGTGAAGGAAAGCGCTGCCGAATCACTGGTGGTGGTCGAAGGATTCTTCGGGTGCATGAGAATATGGCAGGCAGGCCATCGCCGGGTCGTGTCGCTGATGGGCAGCATGTTGTCACCGGGACAGGAAGATTGCATCGTGCAACTCGCCGGAGAGAGTGGTCATGTGCTGCTGTTGTTCGATGAGGACGCGGCGGGAAGAAAAGGCAGGGCCGAAGCACAGGAACGGTTAGGCAAGCACGTCGTTGTGAACATCGTCCGGCTGGCTGAAGGGCAACAGCCTGATTCGCTTGAACCGGAAGCACTCCTGGCATTGATCGAGCAACATTCGGAGAAGGGAGTGGCCGCATGAAACCACCGCAGGAGTTCAAGGTGGTGTCGTTGCGGGAATGTCCGACCCCGGAAACGCTGCTGATCTGTGAGACGCCCGAACAGGTGGCGGAATACTGGCGGCTGAACATCACGAGCAATCCGTATTACAACTCGGATTGCGAATGTCTGGCCGTGTTGCTGTTGAACACGCGAAGGCGGGTCAAAGGCCATCAACTGCTGAGCTTCGGCACGATCGACACTCTGCTTGTTGACGTTCGCACGGTGTTTCGCGGCGCAATCATTGCCAGCGCTGCCGCCCTGGTGCTGGCACACAATCACCCTTCGGGTGACCCCACACCGAGCGAAGCGGACATCAAAGTCACACGCGACCTGATTCGTGCCGGGCAACTGCTCAAAATTGAAGTCTTGGACCACGTCATCATTGGCGTGGGCCGGCATTCGTCTCTTCGAAGTCTGGGCTATTTCGCCTGTTAGCGAACCGTTCACACCCGCCGTCCTCCGACTGCGGGTCTTCCCTTTCCCGACGGATCCAACCGTCGGGGACTCAACCGAAGAACTCATACCAAGTCGAAACGCCGCGAGGCGTCTGTGCGTATGCGCGCACACTGATGAGACTCAATCTCGCAGCCAACAAACGAACAATGAAAGGTTAGAACAACAGTATGAAAAACATCACAGTCAAATACGGCGTGGACAGCATCACCAAGCAGGTCGAGGACGACTTCACGTTCGGCGACTTGCAGGAGAGTGATGTGTTCAAGGCCGCCCTCGGCTTTGGCGACCACACCAAGGCGCTGGTGGAAGGCATCGAACAGGACCGCAGCACGGTGATCCCGGCCGGGGCCACGGTGCGTCTGGAGACCGCCGCCAACACCAAGGCGTAAACCACAACCCCTGACTGGAGAGCCCGCTTCCTTCACCGGAGGCGGGCTTTCCTTTTTCCACCATGGAAACCACAGAAATCATCATCCGGGAAAACGGGACTCTCACCCAGAGAGTCATACGCGAACGCGATCTGAAAGCCGAGCAATCGGTACTGGACGCGTTGACGGAGGGAATGACGCGGATCATTCGGAATGTCCTGTCATTGCCTGAATGGGGCTTGGTACATGCCAATGTTGGCAACAACGACACGATCTGGTCGGCAGTCATTGACCGGATTCCGTTGCACGCACGGTTTCGGTTGATCAACAACGTACTTGTGCCGGCGTTCGCGTCGGCGAGCGACGTCGAGATGCAGCTGGTCTGGCGCGCGCCCAAGGAAATGCGCCTGGCCTTCGTGGTTCGCACCGCGGTCGAAAACGATTGCGTCAAAATTGACGGCAATTGGCTCTTCGCCTGTGACCAAGACCACCGAGGTTACCGGCTGCCCCTGCCCAACCTGCACGACGATTGCCTGATCTGCACGGGCAATTTCGACGACCGGTACGACTCCGGCGGCGAGTGTGTCACCGCCAGCCTGGAGCAATTCCGCAAATCCAAGTGGAACGCCGACCTGATGCGAACGGTGGAGCGGTCGCAGAAGTTCTTCCGGTTTCAGCCGACGAACGAGACGTTTGAGACACTGCCGATCGAGGCGGCGGATTGGACGTCGCTCTGTGACAAGGTGTCCACGGACATCATGGAAAGGGTCGTCGTATGACTGCCCCGGCCAAATCCAGCGGGCTGCTGCCGCTGGTCACAAAACTGAAAGCCTGCCCAACACTGGACGACAGCTTCTCTCAGAAGCTGCTAATCGAGACGTGGGGCTGCTTGAAACGAACCGACCTGGAACACGGCGACGAACTCACCCCCTCCATCATGGCGGGTCTGGTGCTGTTTGACGAAGAACACTTTGTGCGGCTGCTAAACGAGGCGGAGCATTCGCAACTGGCTGCCCTGGCCAAAACGGCCCTGGAGCGATTCAAGGAAAAATCCAATCCGCCCAACAAACTCGGCAAAACCATTGCCGCAGCCCTGAAGGAGAAAATATGAACTACATCATCGGTTGCGGGGGCGTGGGTTCGGCCATCGTCCCCTCATTCTGCCTGCTCAGGAGTCCTGACGAGATCACCCTGATTGACGGCGACACCATCGAACGGAAAAACCTCAACCGCCAGATGTTTGACGCCAGCCAGATCGGGATGAACAAGGCACAGGCCTTGGCAGGCAGATTCGGATGCCGCTCCCTCCCGGAGTGGTTCGCGCGCGGCAACATCCGCCATTTCAGGAATGATTGGCTGATCTGCCTTGTGGACAATCATCGCGCGCGCCTCGAAACGCTCGAGGAGTGTGACGACTACGGCTGCCAGGCCATCATCGCCGCAAACGAGATGCACTCGGCGGAAGCATACTACTACCGGCGGGTCTGGAAGGGCACACCGCGCGACCCGCGCGTTTACTACCCGGAGTTGACAACCGACCACAGCGGCGATCCGCGCGCGGCGTCGATTGGTTGCACGGGTGAGGTTCAGGAAAACAACCGGCAATTGGTATCGGCGAACCTGATGGCGGCGGCCTTGGCGGAACACCTGTTCGTGTTGTGGCAGATGAAAGCACCACGGCTGGACAAGGAGACGGTCGAGTTGCTGCCCTACAGATTCGCGGCCAACCTGACCCAACTGGAAACCTACCGGCAGAAAGGAGGATAACATGAGTGAAGTCATGACCGCGCCTCAACCAGTGGAGCGCAAATGTCGGCTCGAGGAAGTGTTCGATGCGAACTTTATCGGGCTCATCCGGCTCGTGCCAAGAAATCCGTTCGTCCGGGCGTTGATCCTGAAGCTGGCGGGGAAGATGCCCGGGCCGGAGCGCGAAACGTTCGAACAGATCAAGGAGTGGGTGGAAACGAACTGCGACAAGCGGGTCAGACCTGCGTCCGTCCGAAGGGGCAGAAACAACCCGGATGACGGCATCGCGATCAACGTCGAGTTCTCGGAGACGGAATACGGTCGGGCGGATTATTCTGTGCCGCGCTCCGGTAGCGAAGAGTTCCGCATCGACGCCGAGGACCTGATGGAGATGGTTCAAGCGGCCGTTGACGCGGGCGAGGGTGTTGACGGAATCGTGGAAGTCATCGCCGAGAAAATTGACGGTGACGCGTGGAACCAGTGCAACCCAGACCTGGATAACTACGGGGACTACGACTACAGCGAACAAGAAGCGACCGATTCTGGAAATTGCGGAACCAGCTACTCCAAAAACGAGATTCGCAATGCCGTGCTTGCCTTCGTGCGGGAACGGCATCCGGAACTGGCGGCGGAACTATAACGAAAGGAAAAAATGAAACTCATCAAGATCAACAAACCACAAGTCAGTGAAACGAAGGAAGTCCCCGGCCTCTTGAACTGCCGGATCGAGTACGAGGTCAAGACGGCCAAGGGAAGGTTGGAGTATGTCGGGCCGAAGTTCGCGCCGGAGATGTGGCATCAGGTGCTGTCGTTCTTCCGGTGGACGCACAAGGAGATGCAGAGCGAGAGCCAGGTGCGTCTCTACGTCAACCACAAGCTGGGACGTTGGGGCGCGTGGGCGTTTCCACAGGTGGCCCGCACAGGGATGAGCGCAAGAGAACTGCCGACGCCCGAGACACCGGAGCAGGCGCAGGAACGGTTTGCCTCGTGGCAATCCGAGCCGTCGGATGACTGGCTCTACTTCGGCACCGTGCATCACCATTGCTCGGCCAGTGCGTTCCAGTCCTCGACGGACGAGCAGAACGAATGGAATCAGGACGGGCTGCACCTCACGGTGGGCCGGATGGATGCGGAGCAGCACGACCTGCACGCCCGGCTGTATGTGGACGGCAATTGCTTCGAGCCGGACCTGAGTCAATTCTGGCCGATTGATCCGGGACTGGCGGCCATGATTCCGCCCGGCATGCTCAACGAACTGGCGCGTTTCCAGATGAGCGCGAAGGTCACGGTGGACTTTCCCGACGCCTGGAGAACGAACATGGTGGACGTGCAAACAGAACGGCCATCGTGGGATCGCAATCCGCAGTGGGGCTTGGACCGATCGGAACTGGGGCCGCTCTTATACGCCCGGGTGGATGAAGCGCTGGAGGAAATCCATCGGCGCTGCGCGGCCGATTCGGTCGGAGAGGAAGAGTGGTTGGCTGAATTGAGCACGCTCGCGGCAAGCGAAATCAGCCAGATCATCATCGAGGCCTGTGTGAAGCACGGCGTCACACCCGATGAACTCCTCGTCGAGATGGCCCAAGGCCCGTTCGACTACTGAAAACTGAAACCGCCGGATGCAGAACCAATCCCTATGATCTGGTCATCGCCGGCGCACCCCACCCCTCAAGCCTGAGCCGGGTGGTTCAGGTTTTTCACAAACCAAACAAACCCGAAGAAGCCGGAGTCGCCAGTGCGCGGGTCCGGCTTGTCCATTTCAACAAAACAAAATAACATGAAAGCAAACATGGAAACCCAAGTGCAAGTCACCCTGTATTATCGCGAAGGCAGCAGCGACAAGGTCTATCAATGCGCCATCGAGCCCGCCGGTGATCTGTTCGTCGTCAACTTCGCCTATGGCCGGCGCGGTTCGACCCTGAACACCGGCACGAAAACCAGTTCGCCGGTTGATCACGCGGAAGCCAGGCGCATCTATGACAAACTGGTGAAGGAAAAAAAGGCCAAGGGTTACACCGCAGGCGCGGACGGCACGCCCTATCAACACAGCGAGCGAAAAGCGGCGGGACTCGTGCCTCAGTTGCTCAATCCGATTGAGGCAGATGAGGTGCCCGGCCTGATTGAAAACGACGACTGGTGTGCGCAGGAGAAGTTCAACGGGAAACGCCTGTTGGTTCGCAAACAAAATGCGGCCATCGAAGGGATCAACAAGCAAGGCGTCGTCGTCGGACTGCCGGAGCCGTTGTTTCGAGTCATCCAGCAGTATGGCGCGGAGGTGGTGCTGGACGGCGAAAGCATCGGCGACACATTCCACGTGTTCGACCTGCTGGTGTTGGATGGTGTGGATATCCGGGGCTGGCCCTACCGGGAACGGCTGACGGCATTGATGAACTGGTTGGCTCCCATCCAGCAGCGCGCGATCAAACTGGTCGAAACGGCGTTCACCCCGCAACAAAAGTTGCAACGGTTGGAGCAACTGCGCGTGGGCAAACGGGAAGGCATCGTGTTCAAGCAGGTGAATGCCCCCTACACCAGTGGTCGGCCCAACAGCGGCGGGACGCAGTTGAAGCACAAGTTCTGCGCCACGTTGTCGGCGGTGGTCGCCAATGTGAACCAGCGACGCAGTGTCGAGTTGCAATTGCTCGGCCACGACGGCTGGCAAACCTGCGGCAACGTGACCATCCCGGCCAATCACATCATCCCCAAGGCCGGCGAGGTCGTGGAAGTTCGTTACCTCTACGCGCATCGTGAGAGCGGAGTGCTGTATCAGCCCATTTATCTCGGCCCCCGCGGCGACGTGAACGATCACGAGTGCCAGGTCTCGCAACTCAAATTCAAACCGGAAGACTGAAACGAAGACTCACCGAGTTCGGTTCAACGGGCCGGTCGCATCTCACGATGTGGCCGGCCTTTTGATTTCAAAAGCCATTTCGGGATCGGCAAGCCCGGAAGGCAGCGGAGTCATTCGCTTTCAAAAAAAGCAATCCCCTGTCAAAATCAGGCCGATGGTCTGATGCCGGCGCCCGCACTGTCACCTGACGCTGCGTCCGTGTTTTCGGGAGGGACATAACCAAGAAAGGAAAAAACCGTATGGGAGCTGACCTCTACATCGAGAAAATCCGCAAACCCATCCTCGAAAAGTATGAACCGTTGTTCGAGGAAGCCGTGCGGCGGCGGGACCGCCTGCCGCGGGATTCGAAGGAAGCAACGGTGGCCCAGGAAGAAGTCGTGAAATATTACGACCTGATGTTAACGGAAGGTTACTTCCGGGACTCCTACAACGTGACCTGCCTGCTGAACTGGCTGAGGTTGAGTTGGTGGCAGGATGTCATCCCGCTGTGCACTAAAGAACGCAAACTGCGGGCGGACCAACTCCGGAAGTTTCGCGAGCTGGTGGCCAGGGCGAAACTCGAACCGATCACGAAGGAGAAGATCGAGGCGCGGGGCGGCACGGTGGACGACCGGGAGAACAGCCTGGATGAGTGGCACCTCTACTTCATGGAGAAACACGCGGAGTTGGTGGTGTTTCTCGACCAGGCCATCAAGTTGAACACCCATGTCACCTGTTCACTCTAGGAGGAGATCAATATGCCCAACTGGTGCAACAACAAGCTCGCCGTGTATGGCCCCCACGAGGACGTGAAACGGTTCCAGGAACAAGCCGTCGGTCATTCACCGTGGCATACGGGAGAGAACCCCAACGTCCTCAACTTCCACAGCCTCGTGCCCATTCCCGCCGCAGTCATCGCCGCCGGATACGAAGCAGCGGGCTACGATTGGGAGCGGAACCACTGGGGCTGCAAATGGGGCGCGTGCCATGCCGAAGTGTTGGACGAATGGGAGGGGCATCTCACCTGCGCGTTCGACACCGCTTGGTCACCGCCGCTGGCGTTCCTCGAAAAACTCGGCCCGCAATGGCCCACACTCATCTTCCTGCTCGATTACGAGGAAATGGGCATGGGCTTCAAGGGCCTCTGCAAAATCAAGGGTGAGGTGGTGGAAGACCACTGCGTCACCCTCTGAAACAAACACACCAACCGACACGGGCCGGACCGCGATCAGCGTCCGGCTCGTTTCATTTAACACTCAAACGAATGGACACAACATTATGGGACAATATCTTTACCTCATCAACCTCGACAAAAAGCAGGTCGTTCATCCGCATCAGATCGGCAACGGTCTGAAGTTGCATGAACAAATCGGCTGGCGTTACTCCACCTCGACCGCACCGGTGATGTTGCTGGCCTCCAGCAGCAAGGACGGCGGGCGCGGCGGCGGGGATTTTCATGCGAAGCATCCGCTGGTCGGTTCCTGGGCCGGAGACCGCATCGCCTTCGTGGGCGATTACGCCGAACCGGATGACCTTCCCGGCTGCGATGCCGCGCTTCTCTACGCGCAGTGCAACGCCGCCTGCAATCCCCGGGAAGCCGACCGGCGACCGGCGGGCTGGCAGGAATGGACGAACCTCTCGGCCCAGGTGCGCGAGATGATGATGGCCGAGTTCCACCTTCGCTACGTCGGCGAGGGCTGGATGGACATCGTGGAGGAGAACCGCAAAAAGGCGGCTCCGAATCTTTGTCCCGACCTCGTCATTACCTCCGCCGTCGGCGCCAATCCCGGCCTGAACTAAGACAGATCAGGTTTCTTCAACACCAAACCACAAAACCGGAGAGGCCGGATACATCCGTGTGTCCGGCTTTTCCATTTCCAAGAAAGAAAAACATCATGCAAGAAAATCAACTGTTGGACGTGCTCACTCGCGAGGGTGTGCTCATGAATGTGTCGGTGCGCTATTGGCGCGCGACGAAGAAACTGAACGCCGAAGACCTCGGACTCGATCCGGACAAAGTGACCGACCGGCTGATCAGTCTCGGCCACAAGAAACTCCTGCCGAAGGAGGCGCTGGAAGGTTTTGCGCTGGTGGAAAGCCGGGCGCATGCGCTCGTCGAAGCCAGCACCTTCCCGTTCCTCAAGGGACTGAGCCGGTTCCTGCCGAATCCCAAACTTCCGGAAGTGCTCGACAAAATCAACCGCCTGGCGGGGGAATTTGCCAGGGCCAAGGCCGACTTCCTCGCCCGCTACGCTGAGATGCGCCAGCAGGCGTCGGCCGAATGGCTGGCCGCCGCGCGACAACTGGTGAGTGACCCCGAGCGTCTGGTGGCCGCCATCGAGGCTTCGTTCCCGGAGCCGGCCCGGATGGAAAAGTTCTTCGAGTTCTCGACGCAACTGTTCCAAATTCGCGTGCCGGAGGGGCTGGACCTGGCTTTGGTTTCGGCGGGCGAACAACAGGAAATCATCCGGGTTCGGGAACAGGCGGCGCAGGCGGCCGCCTCGCAAATCCATCGGGAGGTGGAAGCGTTTGTCGCAGATTGCGTGGGCTCGCTGCGAGCACAGACCGCCCAACTCTGCGAAGAGATGCTGGAGAGCATGCGCTCCGGCAAAACCGGCCTGCACCAAAAGACCCTCAATCGACTCGTCCGGTTCATCGACGAATTCAAGCAACTGAACTTTGCCGGGGATCGGCAGATGGAAGCGGAACTGGAACGGGTGCGCCAGGAATTCCTGCAACGCACGGCGGCGGATTATCGCGACAGTGAATCGGCCCGCGCCCGGTTGCAGGCGGGACTGCGGGGACTGGCGGACACCGCGCGCGATCTCGCCCGACAGGACTGTCGTCAGATCGTCGAACAGTTCGGCGCCCTGGGCCAACGGAAGTTCCATCTGGCAGCCTGAAAGGAGCCTGCATCATGAGTCTTGAAATTAAAGTCAGGCTGATCAGCAAAAAACACGTACGGCAATTCGCCCTGGATATGGCGCAGAGCCGGGCGCACAAGTTCACCCGGGTGGGCGGCGCCTTCTTCATCCAATGCGAAGCTCACCTGAAGGAATTCATCCGTAACTACATTCATCGTCTGCCTTCCAAAGGCAAGACGATCCTGTAATCCACAAGCGGCTCAGTTCTCTGGGCCGCTCTTTCCATCAACCATTAACTCTCAACCAAAACCATGAGTCACTTCACAACCATACAAACACAAATCAAGGACATTGAAGCACTACGCGAAGCGTGCGCGGAGATGGGTTTCGACCTGCTCCAGAACAGCGAGGCGCGCGGCATCGGGACGCAGCAACGGGGCGAGTATGTCATCCGGCTGAAAGGGTCGTGCGACATTGCGCTCCAACGGGAGGCCAACCACACGTACGGCCTGGGCACCGATTGGTGGGGCGGTCACGTCGAGAAGGAGGTCGGCCAGAATTACGGCCGGCTGCTCCAGCTCTACGCCGTCCACAAAGCCAGCCGGGAAGCCAGGAAACGCGGACTGTCGGTGCAACGGGCGTTGCGCACGGACGGTTCGATCAAACTGACGATCGGAGGCTTATGAAAATCATCGAAATCCTCATCAACCCACAGGGTCAACTCACGATCAACGCCGCGGGGTTTCAGGGGGCCGACTGCGAACAAGCCACGGCCTTTCTCGAATCGGCCCTCGGCCAACCCTCGAACCGGACGCGCAAGCCGGAATGGTTCCGGAAAAACGTCCGGGCGGTCAACCAAAAGGTCGGCACATGACCACGCTGATGGTTCAACCCGACGGCCGGGTGCAGGGGCTGTACACCGAGGCGATTGAGCTCGCCGCGATCGGCCGCCTGCGGATCGAACGCGCCACAAGCATCGAGTTCGACAACGAGCTGCAAACGTGGTGCGTGTTCAACGGCTACGGCCAGTGTCTGCATTCACATCCTTCCCGGCAGGAATGCCTGCTTTGGGAGGAACAATATTTCGGGAGGGAATAACGACCCCTCCGGAAATCCTCACCGACCCGCTCTGTTGGTTCAGGGCGGGTCTTTTTTCATTCCACAAAAAACCAAGACCAGAAAGGAAACACATGAAATTAATTGAACTGCTGAAAGTCATCACGCCGTTGCCCTGGCGTTTTGCGGAGATGGATAACGATAAAATCGTTCCCACGGTCCGGCTGTTGGGCCGCAGGAAACACGACCCGGCGAAAGAAATCTGTTTGGGACGCATCGACGCGGTGCGAGACGCGCAGTATGCCTGTCACGCGGCCAACGTGGTCCCGGATTTGGTGGCGGCGCTCCAGTTGCTTCTGGAAGACCAGCGGCGACCGAAATCGGAGCTTTCGCGGTGCCAGTTTGAATTCTGCGAAGCGGCGCTCGCCCAGGCCGAAAACCTCAAAGCGAAAGGAGCATCATGAAAACACAAATCACAAACTACATCCGGGCCGGCTATCCCGGCCTCTACCTCGTCTCGTCCGAAGAAGCGCGGGTCGAAGCGGAGATGAAAGCCATCGCGACAACCTTGAAGTATCGTTTGTATGCCTGGACCATCACGGAGGGGTTGGTTGACACCGCGGACGGTCACGCGCGGGACGCCCAGGACCCCATTCAACTGATGACCGTCCTGGATGAATTGCCGGAGAATGCGATCGTTCTGCTCAAGGACTTTCACCAGTTCCTGGAGGACGGCAATCCCGTGCTGGTGCGCAAAGTCAAGGAGAGCCTGCGCGTTGGAAAGAGCAAAGGAAAAGTTCAGGTTATCCTCGGCTGCCGTTTGACGTTGCCCCCCGAACTGGAGCGGGAATTTGTCGTGGTGCCGTTTGCCCTGCCCGACAAGGCCACGTTGGAAACCGTGCTCGATGGCATTGCCCACTCCGCGAAACTGACCAAGCCGGAAGGCGATGCGCGGGAACAACTGCTCGACGGGGCTTGTGGCCTCACCTCGATCGAAGCGGAGAATGCGTTCGCACTGTCCGTGATCGAAACCAGCCAGCTCAACTCAAGGGTGGTGGCGCGTGAAAAGGCAAACGAAGTAAAGAAGAGCGGCTTGCTGGAAGTCTGTCCGTCACCGGCGTCGCTCGAAGAAATCGGCGGATTGGAATGCCTCAAGGCGTGGCTGCGGCAACGTCGGGATGCCTTCGGCCAAGCAGCGCGGGAATATGGCCTGCCCCATCCGAAAGGCCTGTTCATCGTCGGCATTCCCGGAACGGGCAAGTCGCTGACCGCAAAAGCGACGGCCAGCGTGTTTAACCGCCCGCTGCTCAAACTGGATGCCGGCCGCCTGTTCGCCGGACTGGTGGGCCAGAGCGAGGGCAACCTGCGCTCGGTCATTGCCACCGTGGAAGCCATTGCGCCGTGCGTGTTGTGGCTGGATGAGATTGAAAAGGGATTGAGCGGCTCGCGCAGTTCGGGCGTCTCGGATGGTGGAACGGCCTCGCGGGTGTTTGGCACCTTCATCTCCTGGTTGCAGGACCGCACGGCCCCGGTGTTCGTCGTGGCGACGGCAAATGACGTGAGTCAGTTGGCGCCAGAATTGTTGCGCAAGGGACGGTTCGATGAATTGTTCTTTGTTGATCTACCGAACCAGGAAGAGCGGGAAGCGATCTGGCGGATTCAAATCACAAAGTTCAATCGTGATTCAAAGCAGTTTGACATCGTCCAACTCGCGAAGGCAACGGAGGGACTGACGGGTTCTGAAATTGAACAGTTGTTCATCGATTCGCTTCATGAAGCGTTCAGTCGCCGCACCGAACCAACGGATCTGTCGATCGCGATGCTGTTAAATGAGCTGGTGCCACTGAGCAAGCTGATGAGCGAACAAATCGACGTGCTGCGAAAGTGGTCCAAGGGTCGCGCTCGACGGGCCACGCCGATTGAATCCGAGAACCGATCAAGAAAAATCGTGACTGCGAATTACAATTAGCCAAGCGAACCACCAAAGAGGCAGCTTCTGCGTTGTGGGAGGCTGCCTCTCCCGGAACAAGAGAGCCTCAACCTTCGAGCGGGTCGAGACCCAGCGCAAGGGAAGCGAGTTGATCCGTCAATATTTCCTCGATGTCGGGTTCATCCACCATCGTTGTGTAAATCAATCGCACGCCGCCCTGCCGATAGAGCAACTTTTTTTGCGTTGGCAGCACAGAGGGTAGGATTCGTCGTTCCGGCCGAAGTGCTCGTAGAACACATCGTAGTCGCGCAGATAAAAGTCCGGGCGAATTCTGAATCCCTGGATGATTACTGTGGGTTCATAATCAAAGATTATCCCTTCGTAAGCAAAGGAATCTGCGATGATCTTTTCGATTTTGCTTCTGACTCAAATCCCTTTTCTCGTCTTGAAGCGGGGTTCCAACCTCCACTCCTTTGGATCTTCTGACTCATTCCGGGTGCATGGTTTATTCAAATCCTGATTATTCGTTGCATTTCTTAAATTCAGAAAGAATGTACCTTTTTCTCGCAGTGCAACTCGATCAGCGAACAGGTCTCCCTGTTCAGCAGATCAATCAGGTTGTAAGGAGTCACCCCATTAGCGTGAGTGGTCAAGTATGAAAAGACGATTCGGTTAGAAAGCCTTTTTCTTAAAAGCTTTCCTGGTCTTTTTCCGGTTTTGCAGGCGGCATTCAAGGTGCGATTCGTTCCTGTGATTTCTTCTTTTTGATTCGGATGCGTTCCTCCCACCCGGGAGACGATCCGTTCAGTCACCCATCTAGTGCCAGCGTGTCACGACGAATTCGGGTGAAGAATCAATCTGCGGCCTGAAGGCTTTCGCCTTCCCGCCGCGCATGCCCTCCTCCCGGATCTCCGGAAGCCAGAAAGCGTTCAGTGCCCAACCGTGTTCATTCAGTAGTGGATAACTGGTGGCTCGTGTCGCTTTACCGCAACGCGTCCATCGTCCGCTGACACTCCGGCACGCCGCGCTATTTCCAGATGAGAGTGGCCTTGGCCCTTGAGACGCTCGATCCATCCACTGCGCGCTGCACCGACAGCCGCTACTGGCCCTTGGGATCGCCACCAAGCTGTCCCAAGGCGGACAGACTACTATTCTCGAATCGCCGGTGATTCCGCCGAACCGTGCGCGCTGAACAATGGGATACACGAGCTACGTCTTGCTGAGTGGCCCATCCTTGCTCGACAAGAATGACCCTTGCGTAAGCCTTGGCTATCTGATCGGTCAACGAATACTGTGCCAGGACAATCCCGGACACCAGCATCACACGGTGTTCATCCTGCGTCCTGATCAAACAGCGCTCGTTGATGATTCGAGTGCCTTCGGGGGTTTGGGGATCTGGACAGAGGTCGTCAGTTTTGGCACCGCCCATAACGGGCAGCTTAACCCAGCGGTCAAAAAAAAGCGGACAGATTTGGGTTCGCACCCCTCGCAACCTCAGGGTGCAAAAAAGCACGGAAATACTGGGAAACATTGGATCCTATGTCAGGAGTTCTGGAGTCTCTGCCATGCGGGATTCTTCAGGCAAGCTTCGAGACAAGTTGCGAAACCAAAACCGAAAAAGTCCAAGGCAGGCGACGATGTATAATGGAATAGTAACCCAAAGTCCTTTGAAGCTTTTGGTCACCAACTGCATCAGAATCAGATAAGGTAAAAGCTGCCAAAAGAATGCAAAAGGCATCGAAAGTAGGTCGTGGAAGTGCTCCCTATGCATCGAAATCACGATTTTTGGTGGAACAGTTTTTTTGATTGGCCCCCAGAAGCCGAAGGGGCGCGTGCTGGTGTAAAATCGATAAAGAACCGAAATTTCAGTCGGCTTCGTAAGCAGACTACCGACGATTGTGGTCGCCAATGTTAGACCACTGATCACGAAAAACTGTGTGAATTCTTGGGCGTCAGGAAAAAGTGCTCGTTGAATGATCGGCAGTAGGATTCCAACTGCGGTACCCAATGCCACCCCTTGACCATTAAGTCGCCACCAATAGAATCGCAACATGGGAGGAATCCAGAGGCCTGCCACGAGGCTCGTCAGGATCCAAACGGCGATTTCATTTATATTCTTGGCCATGTATCCCAACCAAAAGCTAATCACTACCACTACCAGAGTCGTGGCATACGAGGCGACCATTAGATTCCGGTTCGACGCTCTTGGAAAAAGGTGGCGTTGAAAGATGTCCCGCACAAAGTAGGCGGACGCACTGTTGACTGTGGGAGCGAACGTGGACATGGAGGCAGCAATCATCGCAATGAGGATCAGGCCGCGGAGTCCAATCGGAACTGAGTCTAGAATGACGGCCGGCAGAATACGCTCCGGGTTGATCGTCCCGTTAAAGCCAACCAAGTTCAACACCTTTCTCCAATTTTCACCCAGAGTCGACTGCAGACCGCCTATCAAGCCTGCAGGCTGGCTTTCGGGTGCGTGAATGATTTCCGCCAGTCGATCGTCCCAAATGTTTTCGGTAACGTTGGGATAGAAACTTCTAATCAGCGAAGTTGTCGCCGGAATCGCTGCCTGATTCGGAATGTTCCGATCGACCAAATAGATACCCAAGACAGCGAAAGCGATCATCATAGGCCAACGAAACATCATCCAATAATTCCAAATAAACGATAACAACCCACATTCTCTATCATTCCTGGCACCGAAATATTGCGGCTCGGCCCCCATATCAAGGCCTCTCACGAACGTGATGAAGAGATAAAACAGGCTGAAGAACAGCATGTCATCATAACGCGCATAGCCGGGCGGAAGGGATGCATGAAACGCGGGCGCGAAACTGGTCCACTCGGAGTTTCCCGTGACCCGGGCAGCCACAGCGCCAAGGCTGAAAACATCCGGGATGGCTTTCAGGGCTATTACCGAGATGATAATCGACCCTGCGATCATTATGATCGATTGGAGAATGTCCGTGTAAACGACCCCGTAGAACCCGGAAAGCATCGTATAAATTGCTGCGATTCCAATCATGATCAACGCACAGGAAAAGGGAGTCAGTGGCATGAACATCGACATG
The DNA here is from genome assembly GCA_016200005.1 of Verrucomicrobiota bacterium. Classification (NCBI taxonomy): domain Bacteria; kingdom Pseudomonadati; phylum Verrucomicrobiota; species Verrucomicrobiota bacterium. Next base: position 67,899 of record JACQFP010000062.1, read on the forward strand.
AACAAACCCATCCCGCGAATGAGGTACGCGAGAGAGCTGATGGCGAATAATAATGCACCGATAGCAGTAACGAGCCGAGCGGCTTCGCCGGGCCAGCCGGATCCGAAACGATAGGTCATTAACTCGGCCTTCGTCATACAGCCCGAACGACGATGCCACTTTCCCGTAAAGAGCATCATGAAAATCAGAACGAGTCCCGCTCCGCTCCGAAAGCCCTCGAGATAAATGGCCCGTGGGCCGAGCATGTAGACAAAAGAACAGATCAGCATTGTGCCCGACATATCGAACCACGCTGCCGAACCGGAACAGCCCAACATCCACCACGGCAACTTTCTTCCGGCCAAGAAATATTCTTCAATGTTACCTGAAGCCCTTCTCTTCAGGTAGAAGCCAATTCCTAGCATTGAAATGCTGTACAAGGCAATCAGGCAGTAATCCAGAGCGCCAAGCATTGTCAGGTTAATTTTGGGTTTGTTGGTTCCATCTGAAATCAAGACTTCACGGTTCGCTGTCGCCATGTGGGTGTAGTGACATCGCCTTCCGTTTTCGACGAAGGAGCAATTCTCTTGAGTTGCGCACGCCAGGCATCAATTACTGCTTTCATATCCGATCGGGCCTGAAGATAACCACGCACCAGTTCAGGAATGATTGTTGAATTTCCCAGCGTCCACCGTTCGGGCGCATCGCCGGGGGTAGCCCATTCGTTGGGACATTGTGCTGGTCGCCCCGTCCGCAAGCGGAAGACGCGATTCCGAAATCGCACCTATAAATCCTGTTGTCATTTGAATTGAGAGCGTCGCAGATCATGGTTGCAACGTGAATCCAGACTCATGCTGGTAAATTGTAATCCGCCGCGATGAACTTCGTCGTATCGACCGTTGCCATCATTTGTTCGACGAATTGGTCCTCCTTCACAGGCAAACTTTCGACGGTTTTCTGGATAGTATCGAACCATGGCACCTCGCGTTCGCTAATCTTGAGGCTACCAGCTTGCATTCCCTCCCGCAGGAGACTCACCGCGGTCAAAGCAGCCGCCTTCCCGGCGTTGTAGTAATCAGGCGCTCGAACGATGGCTTCGGCGATCGCGATGCAGTTTACAGGGGTAAGGATGTAAGCCTGCGGATCGAGTGAGGCGTCCGAGCCGACCATCCATTTCCGATAGAGCAGCGCCGCGTCACGCCCGTCCGCGAGAGCTTGATTCATCAACCGGCAATCGTAAATAAGCTGCTCAAGGTAGCAGGTCGGCGCCATCCCGCCGAGCAGCTTGATGTTCTGCACCGACTCATTGCTCCAAGTATCGCATGCAGCAGCGGCGATGTTACCCAGCGGACTCAGGTGAGCGCACGCGGCCGTTTTACCTTCCATCGCCATCGGGTATCCCGTGATCGCTTTGAGAATCGGATTTTCGTAGCCACAATCCTTGCCCGGGCCGACCGCGCCGCACTCGTAGGCAACGAGTGAGCGCACTGCCGATACGGCGCGCACGACCGCGGCGAAGACCCGCGGGATCATCTTTTGTTCGGCGAGAACCATCGCCGTGTTGCCGAATCCGCATGCGGTGTCTCCAGCGCAGTGGACACCGTGCTTCCGGGCGATCCCGCCGAGCTGCGTCCATAAAAACTGCATGTCGCGCACGCCCATGACACACAGCGCAAAAATTACCGCAGAGATGTCACCCATCATGAGCGCGTCATCATGAACTTCCTTCCCCCCGACCGATTCAATACTTAGCAACTCAGCGCCCGCCCCAGCAGCCCCATCGAACGTTTTAAGCATGCAGTCCCACCAAGGGCCGCTGCGCATTCGCGGAGGGCGCTCCATTTCCCGCATGTCATTCGGAGTCATGCGAAGGACGCTCTTGAGTCCGTGCTTCGTGTGCGCTTCCTCGATGGCTTCAAGCAGTATATTGGCCAGCTCAACTCCCCATGCAGGGTTTTCGGTCATCGGCGGCAGGGTTTCGAACTCGATCACCAACCCGTTAGCTTCCAACTCCACGGCACGGCTAAGCGCCCCCGTGATAATCTCATGATACTGGCGGCGGATTTCTGGCATCGTGGACTCGTCCACGAACATGGTCGGAAGCGTGAAATTAAGCTCTGGAAACACCTGGCCGCCGCCAATTACCATTCCGCTTCGCGTGGTCAAAGGTTTCGGCGACACCCCGAATCGCAGTGCGTCTGGATCTTTGATCGCGAGCTCGTGGTATTTAGTCATTGTGCCCTTTATGTACCCAGCAGCCGTTTAACGACATCCACCGCTGTCGCAGCATCGGGCCCGTAGCCGTCCGCCCCAATTTCCTGCGCAAACTTCTGGGTTGTTGGCGCGCCGCCAACAACCACCTTTACCTCTTTAAGCCCGGCATCCCGTATCGCATTTATAGTCATCCTCATAGCCGGCATGGTAGTGGTCAGCAGCGCGGAAAGACCAACCACTTGCGCACCGTGTTGCCTTACTCCAGCGACAAACCTTTCCGGAGGAACATTGACACCGAGATCCACAATGCCAAAATTGGCGCCCTTCCACATCATCGCCACGAGGTTCTTGCCGATGTCGTGCAAATCTCCCTGCACCGTGCCGATAACGGCGGTGTACTTTGGTTTGATGCCGGCTTTCACGAGCATTGGTTCGAGAATCGCCATCGACTCCTTCATCGCGCGCGCCGCGAGCATCATCTCTGGAACGAAGATCTGGTCGCTTTTGAACTTCTCACCAACGATCGCCATCCCCGGCATCAACCCATTTTCAACGATCTCCAACGGTGCAAAGCCCGCATCAAGTAGGGCCTTTGTTAGCCGCGCCGCCTCGGCGCGGTTGCCTTCTTCTACGGATTCAGTGAGTTTCTTTATGTCGTTCATTTTGGTTTCTCCAAGTTGGTTCATGCTTTCGCTTCTGCCGCGAGTTTGTCGAATGTTTCACTGCTCGTGTTGTGCACGAGCAGGATCACGGCGTAAAACAACACCATGAACATCCAGTCCCCCAGAAGGGTACCGCAAAGAAATGCGCGAGGCTTGGTTCAAGCTCGGAGGCATCTGTGCGTCCCTTCCGCAGCCCTGGTTCAATATCGGCCATACGTTTCACAAACTTCGACGAGTTTGCGGATATTCAAGTCGGGCGTATCCCGGCCACACTGATCACCAGTTGAAAGAATGAAGCCGCCGCCGGCCGCCGCGTCGTCAATGCACTTTTTTGCCGCCCGCTCGACCTCTGTCGGCGTGCCGAACAGCATTACTTCGGTCGTGTGTAGATTGCCCATTAGTGCGATCTTTTCACCGTAGAGCCGTTTGATTTTCGCCAGGTCACAGTCGCCCATCGGCGGAATCTCCAGCGGGTTGATGCAATTCAGGTCGCTGTCCTCCGCGCACCGCTTGACGATATGTGTTTGCTTGCCGCAACTGTGCAACATTGTTGGCACCCCCGCTTGCTTGCACAGGCTGGTTATCTTCTGAATTGTCGGAAAAGCATACTTATCGAATAGCTTCGGGCTGGCCAGCGTGACAGAACCGGAACCCGCAAGCAGGATGTAATCGTAGAGTTTTGAGTCGAGAATCATTTCCACCTGCCTAAGCACCACGTGTTCATGAAGTTCACGCAACTCCTCCAGCAATTCCGGATGATCCATTTCGGCAAATACTACCGGCTGCACTCCACCCTCCGTATAGTCCATCCACGCCTGAAAACCGGGATAAACGACGTAAGTCCCGAATGCATACTCTTTGCCTACGGCGGCCTTCTGGAGTTTGGCTGTCTCAGTTGTGTAACCCGTGGGCTCGCGAAGCAGGTAGCGAAACTTGGCAAAATCAGCGGCGATGTCCTTGATGTACTTCAGTGTCTGCGTGGGGGGATCCGCGCGGCAATATGTGGTTTCACCCGTCACCATTCCGGCCGGGGTCGATAACTCGGTGCGTTGGACGATGAAGTCGTCAGTTCTTGAGACGATTCGCTCGGAGGCTACGCACACTTGATCGTTGTATTGAAAATCTAGCGTCCCGTTGAAGAACCAGGCATCGATCCCAAAATACTTTGCGGCTTCGAGATACGCTCGCCACGGTGCAGGGTTGTTATTGAGGTAGATATCCCAAAACGGCTTCCCAGTCAGCCGGCATGGAATCATGTTGCTAAAGTCTGGAGTACAAGGCACTCGATCCGGTTTTCCACCTGTCATTGCAGTCAGCAATCGTTCGCGTGAGTTCATTAGTGTCCTAATCGTTCGTTGTTCGTCCGGCTCGATTTCTTACAAAATCGTGGACCAGAGGATACTCGGTACTGCGCACGGGTGGTCTCCGTCTTTTCATGGCGCAAACTTGGCTAGTTGCGTACGCCAAGCACTGATGAGGTCTTTCATATCCGAAGCGATAATGCAAAGGTCAACTCCCGCCTTCAGTGAGGCCTCGAAGAGCTGCCCTTCGCTGACCAACACGCCAGCGTGGAGTCCCCGCTGACGTGCCTTGCGAATAGATTCACACACAAGGTGGCTGAGTTCCGGATCTTCAAATTGACCTGGACGCCCTAAATCAGCAGAAAGATCACCCGGTCCCACAAAGATTCCGTCAATTCCTTCCACGGCCAGAATTGCGTCGAGATTTCTAACGGCTTCGATTGTTTCAATTTGCGGCAGCAGGCAAGTGGTGTCGTTGGCGCGGGCCATCGCCTCGGAATCCATGCCGAATTCGAGCGCCCGGCTTCGAGTGTTGTATCCGCGTTCGCCTGTCGGCCGAAATTTCCCGTGGCGAACCAGTTCACGCGCCGCAGCGTCGTCATTGACCAGAGGTGCCACGATAATGCGTCCACCGATCTCAAGAGCGGGAAGAACATGATTCCGCTGACAACTCGGAATCCGCACGAGCGGGATGCCCCCTCCTGCTACTGTGGCGACACACATGGCCTCTGCCGTCGCCAGATCTGCCGACGCATGTTCCATTTCAATCCAGACCACGTCAAAACCAATGCGCGCCGCCAGTTCCGCCAGACGCGGGCTGCCGCTATTGATCGCGCAACCCAATAGCGCGCGGGCTTTCCCATGCTGATTGATGGAGCGACCACTGATCGGATCGTTTGTCTTTCTGTTCGTCATTGTTTCAAATCAGGCGTTCGTTCTTGTGGACCAACCCGATCCCCAAGCTGCATCGTCTCGGTGGAAATGCGGCGGTGCATCATCAGTCAAATTCCAGCCCGAAGAGCTTGGCTTGGTAAAGCTGGAATCTCAACGTGGTTGGCTGCCCGGGATCGGCAACCAAGTCTTTGCCGCCTTTCCAGGTGACTGACACCCAGGGTTGGTCGCCGACGATAGGAGTGCAATCGGCGAAGGTGCGACCGTCCTTACCGGCGACTTCCACTTTGATCCAACCGGTGCGGAGCGTAATTGCGTTGATCTTTAGGATACGTCCGGGAGCGATGATAGGAATCATCGTGAATTCGCCGTGTCCATCGGCTTCGAGGGACACCATGCGGCCTTTGGGCCAGACAGCATAGCCCGATTGAGCGATGCGTTGGCCGCGGGGATATTTGTGTGGGACGTTGTGGCCAGTGTACTGTAGGGACCAGTCGCCGTTCGGCAGTTCGATCAATTCTGGGTTGACCCAAATACAGCCGCCGTTCCACTGCCCGAAGGGCTGCGTGCGGAGCAAATCGCCGCCGGGCACCCAATGCCACACTTTGCCATCGTGGCTCGACGCCATCGCGATGCGAGTCGTGTCGTCAATGGACGCGTTCCAAGCCGTGGGGAACATCAAGTGTTGATCTGGCGCGCCAGGCACGGAGGTTCGGCAGTTGGTGTATAGCGCCTCCGACGGCAGCATGTCCGGCGTCGGCTCGATAATCATTTCCGAAGGCGGGAAGCTGCGAAAATCGGCGGACTCGCTTCGACCAATCGCGCGCCGCCCCACGCCCGTCCACGAATTGCGGATATCCGCCGGGAGCATCGAGGCGCGCGGCCCCACCGACCAATGGCGCGTGTACAGCACGTACTTCCTCAGCACGGTGTCGTAGTAGCAGGTGTTGAGCGTGTCGGCGTACTCGACCACCAGCGGGTCGGGCAGCGTCGTCCAGTGGATTCCGTCGGGCGACACGCTGCCGCGGATGCAGCTCACCACGCCGCGTTCTTTCACGTGCAGCAGAGACCGCGGCTCCCAGCCGTCCGGCCGCTTCTTGCGGAACTCATCGAACTCGGCGCGGGTGATCAGGTCATCGTTCCAGACCGTCTTGAACCGCTCCGTCGGCGGCGCCACAGGGTCGATGAACACATGTGCCGGCCCGTCCCAACTCTTGCTTCCCTGGTGCAAAAGGTCGGCCTTCTTCTGCCACTGCATGCCGTCGGAGGACTCTAAGTATTCCGTCGAAGTCCACCCTTTGTAGAGGTTGCCGTCCCGGAGGATCGTGCGGTGCGGTATATTGAGCGGCCCGATGACGTTCGGTTTCTGCGCCACAATACGGATACCACTCGGCGCGTTGGCCCCAACGTGGTGCGCATCGAACAGGCCCGAATTGCCATGTACGTAAACACTCTTGCCCTCCGCGTCGCGCCAATCCAGGTCGCCGGGCTGGACGTAATACCAATTTGCGAACACGACGCGCTTGCCCGCGAGGTCGTACGGCTCACCCGGCACGATGCGCGTGGTGGTAATGCCGGCGACGATCTCGCGCGAGGGCGGCTCGTCAGGGGAGGTGGCACAAGCGCCCGCTGCAAGAGCTACGAGACACGAAACCCGGACACAACTGCGTAGCACTTGGGTCGGAAGTAATCGAGAAGTTCCAGCTTTTGGATAGAAGAAGTGTTCTCCTCCTTGCTCAGTCATATTTTTCAATAATTCGTGTAGGCACCATCATCGCATCGGAAGTGCGGCGGTTCTGTCATTTCGGCTGGATATTTCTTGGCCACCTCTCGATTGAATTTAACTCCTAGTCCCGGAGCTGTTGGGATCGTTAACCGAGTGCCCTTAAGCGCGAACGCACATTCAAAAACGTCGGGCAGCATGGTCGCGGGTGGAAACACAACTTCTTGTGGGCCGGCATTACTGCAAGCCAAGTCCAGATGTAGACTGGCAGCGGTGCAGATGGGCCCAAGCGGATTGTGCGGCAAAATCCGGATTAAGTGGGTTTCCGCCATAGCAGCGATTTTCTTCGCCTCAGTCAATCCACCAGCGATGCAGATATCGATTCGGGCGTAGTCAATCAATTCCTCCTCTATGGCCAAACGGAACTCCCATTTATTCGCCCATTGCTCGCCAGCAGCAAGAGGAACGTGGACATGTTTCCGGATATGACGGTATCCATCTGCGTGTTCGGAACGGATCGGATCCTCTATCACAAATAAATTCAGTGGTTCAACCTCCCTACAAAACCAAATCGCATCTGCCGGATTGAATCTGGCGTGCAGATCAACCATCAATTCCATTTGGTTGCCAATCGCAGACCGCACTGCGTCAAGTTGGGCTGCCAGTTGCACCATCGCTTTTCTGGGTTCAAACTGGTCATCTATTGACGCGGGGCCGAGGCGGAAGAACTTATGGCCGTGCGCGAGACATTGCTTCGCCAGTTCGACTGTGGCTGCTATTTCGTCTTTTCCAGCAGCCATTGCATTTAAACAGTTGTTCGCGTCAGGCGAAGCCGATTTATCCTCGGGATCTTTGCCAGCTGCATCGACTGGTTTGTAGTTTGGGCTTAAGAAGCATTGGACATAATCGCGACAGCGACCACCTAGAAGTTCGTAGATCGAGGCTCCTAAAGCCTGCCCTTTGATATCCCAAAGTGCAATGTCGATCCCGGAAATCGCAGAGCCAATTAAACGGTCCGCGGGGTAAAAACCACCGCGAAACATCCGCTGCCAGAGATGTTCTATGCGCATGGGGTCTTCTCCTATCAGCCACCGCCGAAAATGTTCCACTGCGCCCATGATGGCTTTGGGTCGGCGTTGGAGGCCGGCTTCTCCCACGCCCGTGATGCCTTGATCCGTTTCGACAATGACAACCACCAGGGTGCGGCCCGGGGCTTGCACGGGAATACATTCGATGTTCTTGATTTTCATATCACGGGCTGCAAGTGGCTGATGATTTGATCTCCCATTTGGCGGGTGCTCAGTTTGCCGCCGAGATCGGGCGTGCGCGCACCATTATTAAGTGCCGTTTCCACAGCACGCTTTATGGCAGCCGCTGGCTTCGCGAGGCTCAACCATTCGAGCATCATGGCCGCGCTCAGAATGGCAGCCACTGGATTGGCGATACCCTTTCCAGCGATGTCGGGTGCCGAACCGTGTACCGGCTCGAACAACGAAGGAAACTTTCGTTCTGGATTGAGGTTAGCGCTTGGTGCAAGGCCGAGTCCTCCTGAAATGATCCCACCCAGGTCCGTTAGGATGTCGCCAAACAGATTTGACGCAACGACCACATCAAATCGCTCCGGACAACGCACGAAATTCATTGCTGCCGCATCCACATGCTGTTTTTCAGCGCTGACGTCCGGAAAACTGTGACGCATCTCGTCGAGAATCTCGTCCCAAAGCACAAAGGCATACCGCTGTGCATTGGATTTGGTAATCATTGTCAGCCGCCGCCTTCGGGTTTGGGCCAAATGAAAACCAAACCGTAAAATACGTTCGATCCCACGCCGGGTGTGAACCGCGGTTTGGAGAGCAAGTTCTTCTGGATGACCCACTTTGAAGCGTCCACCCATATTCACGTATTCGCCTTCGGAATTTTCCCGAACCACGACAAAGTCAATCTCAGATGAGGTTTTGATTACCAATGGCGATGTGACTCCGCGATAGAGTCGGGCGGGACGAACACAGGCATACTGATCAAACTCCTGGCGAATGTGCACGAGCGGTTCAAGCGTGATGTGATCAGGGATTCGCATCGGATCTCCTGCGGCTCCGAAAAAGATCGCGTCGAACGGCTTCAAAATCTCCAAAAAGTTGTCAGGAACGACTTGTCCAGTGGCCTTCCAGTAGTCAGCGCCCCATGTTAGCCGTGTCAGTCGAAGAATGAACTCGCCTGTTTGATTTTGCACTGCCTCTGAGATTCGCACAGCCTCATCGACTACTTCTGGCCCGATGCCATCCCCGGGATATACCGCGATTTTGAATTCCTTCATCGCTTCGAGACGGCAGTGGCCGTTCTTTGGGCTGAGTCGCGAGGCTCCGCGAGCTTAGCAGACACAAGATCAGCCTTGTGCGAAAAGGCCTCATCCCGTAACTCTTCAGCCCAATATTCATTAAAGCTTCGCAATAGTTTCTCTTGTTCTTCCTCAGGCAGCGGGTAATAAGGAGGTTTGCTGGCGCCAGAATCTTTTAGAAAACCGGTGAGCGCCACCCGGGCCTTTACGACGTGGCCGGCTTCGCGAATCTTCTTGATGAAATTCAACTCCCAAAGAATGAGTTTCTTGTGCCGCTCGGCTGCTTCAGACCAATTCCCTTTCAGACAGGCGTCGAACCAGGTTCGATGCCACTGAGGGAGTGTATTGATCCAGTAACTGTAACAGCCCTTCGCGCCGAGGAGCATACCGACTACCATGGTCGTATCACAAACGAAATGGGCTAAGTCCGGAGCGTGGCCCAATATGTCGCTTAGTTCCAAGAGATTGCTCGAGGTCAATTTGGTTCCAACCAGTTGGTCAGGGAATTGGCGAGAGAGCCGCGCGTAGTCTTTACCCGTTAAACTCGGACCGGTTTTTGGGTGCGTATAATGAATCCAACGGGCCTGCGGTTCCGCGGATGCCAAGTCTTCAAAGAAGCGACTGAGATCTTGCGCTGTAAGTGGCATCCAACAAGGGAAAGCGACGTGCACGTTGGGAATACCTACGTCACAGGCCACCCGAATGCGATCAATGATGCCTTGCGTATTGAACCAGGTAACCCCCATCTGCGCGCCCAATCCCGCCCTTTCCATAGCGCGGCTGAAAACGCGGGCCAACCGCCGAAAACCAGCAAGCTCAATGGCGTAGAATTCGCCATCGCTATCCGTAGTGTATATCCCATCCACCTTCGTTGCTGCCAGACGTTCACAATTGCCGAACAACGCCCGTTCATCCAAGCGGCCATTCGGCTTCCACGGGGTCGGAATTGCCGCCCACAAACCGGTCAAATTCGTTTTGTCCAGCGCTCTCATGTCCGGCAAACGACAGTCGCAGAATCTCCAAGCGGTCTGGGAGCGCGCATCGATCCGTTGTACACGTCTGGATTAATGGCTAAATGAGGCCGCCATCCTTTCAGGACGGCCACAGCGTTTTCGATAGCTAATTCAAATACGGCATGAACTCCATCGATCGCCCGATTGCCCAGGTGAGGTGTGCAGACAAAATTGGGTAGCTGCAATAAGGGTGAATCTGGGATAAGCGGGGGGTCGTCAATGGCAGCTCCGGCGATACGATGTTCTAATAGGGCTCGGGTGAGGGCAGTTTCATCGACCAATTGTTGGCGAGCTGTGTTAATCAGGTAGGCGGTCGATTTCATCAAACCCAATTCCCTCGCGCCTATCACTTCTTTTGTCTCACCATTCAGCCGAACATGCAACGAAACAAAATCAGAGCGCCGCAGCAATTCATCGAGTGGTACCAATTCGATGTGATGTTGGCGAACGAAATCCATGTCCGGTCGTGGCGTGGTTACCAGAAGCTTCATACTAAATCCTAGCGCCCGCCGAACCGTTGCTCTTCCAATATGTCCCAGTCCGACAACGCCCAGAGTTTTTCCCCACAGAGACGTGCCCATGCCACGCTGAGACTTCCCAAGACGGAGCAGTTGATCATGATGTGAGATTTGACGCGCTACGGACAGCATTAGCCCAAACGCGTAGTCAGCCACCACTTCGGCTCCCCCGTTACCGGCGGCATGGGTGACGACGATCCCATTACGTGTCGCAGCGTCCACGTCGAGCCACTCGTAACCGCTGGCAGCAATGGAGAGTACCTGCAAGCCGGGGTTGTCTTGCATCTGTTTCGCCACTGGCAGCTGGCGAATAGCAGCTGGTAGAATCAAACCGTGCGCTCCCTCCAAGACCCTGCCGATTTGATCATCTCGCAAAAGACGAAAACTTTCTTCAGCAACCAGATCTACATCCAATGATTTGATCCAAGACCGAAACTCATCCACTACCTCCAAGCAGGTCGGGTTCAAGATCACCAATCGAGGACGAGTTCTCATGCTATCACTGTGGTTTGAATTTCGCAAAACTCAACGAGCCCCTCAACACCACCCTCACGGCCTAAGCCAGATTGCATCATTCCACCAAACGGGGCTTCGGGCGTGGGGCCAGTGCCGCTATTCACAGCCACATGGCCAAAGTGCAAGTGGCGCGTGCAACGCTCGGCGCGGTGATAATCGCGTGTGAATACATAGGCCGCCAAGCCGTGTGCAGTGGAATTCGCCAGTTCAATAACGTCCGATTCAGCAGAGAAACCTGCCACCGCAATTACCGGACCGAAGGTTTCTTCCTTGAATATTTGCATCCCTTGCCGCGCCCCTGTTAAAAGTGTGGGGGGATAATAGCAGCCCGAGTTTTTGGACGGAGGCTCGGGATCATGACCGACAATCCTCTTTGCGCCATTCCTCAACGCATCAGCAACATGCCGTGCCACTTTGTCGAACGCTGCCCGGTTAATTAAAGGTCCGATATCAGTCTCGGTGTGTAAACCGTTACCAACCCGTAGCTCCGCAACTCGCTCCGCCAGCTTCTCGATAAATTTCTCCTCGAGGTCCAGGTGTAAGAAGACCCGGTTGGCGCAGACACATGTCTGACCAGCGCAACGGAATTTATTAGCCACGAGCGCCTCCACGGCAAGATCCACATCGGCATCCTGAAAGACAATAAAGGGAGCGTTCCCTCCCAATTCGAGCAAGACTCGCTTGACGTACGACGCGGTTTGTTGCAACAGCACCTTCCCAGTGGCGGTCGAACCGGTGAAGCTAAGGACACGCACTGATGGATGAATGCAGAGAACTTTCCCAATCGGTCCCGGTCGGCCAAGGACGAGATTCATTCTGCTCATCGGCATGCCTGCCTGGGCCGCTAAAGACCAAAATGCAATCGCTGAGAGCGGCGTTAATTCCGACGGCTTGAACACTACACTGCAGCCGGCAGCAATAGCGGCTGAAACCTTTTTGGCCATCATTCCTAAGGGAAAATTCCAAGGGGTTATTAAACCTGCGACTCCAGCCGGCCGATAATGGACTGTCCAACGGCAACCGCGAATTTTGTCAGGCAAAGCGCGGGGAGAAATGTGCCCCAATTGCCCGGCAAAAAAACTGAAGAATTCGGCCGCATATTCAACTTCTACGGTTGCTTCTTTGAGCGGTTTCCCTTGTTCCAGTGTAATGATCCGCGCCAGTTCTTCTCGATGTTCCAAAAGCAGTTCTGTGATTGCCAAAAGCCAATTCTGACGCTCTTTGAAAGAGAACTCCTCGGCTAAGGCGCGATCTGCCGATTCGATAGCCAGTTTTGTTTCCATCTCGTCCATGTCGGGAATTTCGGCCAGTAAGTCGCCGGTCGCGGGATTCACCACCCTGATTGTCTGGCCCGACTCAGATTCCTTCCATCGCCCGTTGACGTGACCTGCAAATTCTGGAATCAATGACGATTGAATCATGCCGGCACGAGAATTCGGTTTTTTTTGGCCTTGGCGCGCGGAATGAATCGTCTTGTTCGCCACTTGCTGAGTTTCCATTCTCATATCAAACTAGGGTATTCCAGCTTTCGGTCAGAACCAGTTTCATCCGGCAGGCAAAATATCGAGCCATTTCGGAGGTGTCCGATTGTCCGCCGGCCCACACGCGCTCAGAATTTTTCCATTTATGGAAATCATGCACGTATTCATTTCCACTTTTCACTTCCGTAAAAAGGCATATGTTTACCCTCAACATACTTGGGAAACGGCGCGTACTCGTTGATGCCCGGGACTGCCTCGCCGCGCAGGAGAAATGGCGGACATCCTACATCCTTCGTGATCCGCGTACTCGTCGGGATGTAGCGGATCGTCAATCCACAACGTCGTAGGGGAGAATGATTCGCTCTCGAACCATGAATAGTATTAGGATGGTGTACCTCCACCCCACCCCTCTTTAAAGCACATTCAACCGACTTGGATTCGTCCACCAGAGACGGATCGATCTCTGAGTCGAGCACATTAGCCTCTTCACGGCGTTTCCTCATCTCATGTAATTCCATCTTGTGCGTCCCCGGAATAACCCTTAAGCAGCCGTTCTCAGATAATGAGTCATCCACTGCCAACCAAAGGGTGACAACCTCCATAGGCTCTAGCGGCCAGTAGCTTCCGTCCTGGTGCCAAAGCACGCATTTGCCATCTCTGGGCGGCTTACAAATGTAGTGCGAGGCGAAGAGCGCGATATTCGGCCCTATGAAGAACTCGGCGATATCGAGCAGGCGATCATCGCTGATTAGCCTGATCCAGAATGGGTCATCCTTTACCAACCGCTGATCAAGATGCTCGGCGCGAACACCCGGATTGCGATTTATTAGCCATTCGACATGGTTACTGGCCTCGTGGATCAGATGCTCGTCGAGGACATTATGAAAGAGAACATAACCGTCCCTTTCATATTGTTCTACGGCTTCCTCAAGAACTGCAGGCGTGTCTTTCATAACTGTTTTTTCTCTGTGTGTTTACTTTTTCGTTCAGGTGAATTGGTGGAGAGGACGCTACGGTCGTTCGAAGCCTTAGCCGTAGTGTCTGTATTTTCCACGGACCTAAGGAAAATTCGATGAAAGGCTCTTCGAGTTTCTGTTCAGGTCCCAAGACGCGATGATCGAGATCGACCACCTGCCATGAGCAAACCGGCAATGCCGTCGTAAGCTGAACTTTCTCCTGGGACGCCGCCGGATTGTATAATCGAAGCAACAACCGGCCCTCTTGATCGTAGAGCAGTGCCGAGAAAACAATGTTCCCTCGAATCTCAAACAGTGAGTTGGTGATGGGCGATCTCAGTTCGTACGCTGTGTCGAAATCTCTGATTTCAGATTGACAAGCGCGCGGTTTGCTGGACAGAGTTTGGGCGATTCGCTGAAGGCGTGCTGGCTCAATGCCGCCAATTGGCATAAGGGCCATTCGGAACCGTTGTGTACCCTGGATTTGGCCGCCCTCGTTTCCTTCAGTCATAAAAGCCCTGCGGAATGCACGAAGCAGAGTAATGCTGATCGGACGGCTGGCCTGGTCCAGCACAGCCGATTCGTATTGGCCCGGAGCGATCACGGCGAGCCCACGATTTCCATCGCTGACCGCAATCCAGTTCTGCTGCGGTGTCCCTTCGACGGCGAGTTCTTTACGGAGATGATTGTCCTCCGGCAGGCCAATCGGACGTGCCACAGCATCGAAGGGAGCATCAGCCGTGTATTCAGCGACGTTCTGCAAACCACTTGGAAAGAGCAGGCGCAGGCGGTGGTCCTTAATCGTGTTTTCCACAGTGGTTTCGATCTCAACCCATCGCGAGTCTTTGCGGAGAACGAGTTCATGCCTGACTCGCATGACCGCACGGTCTGCTCCCCGTCTCATCGAATTGAGATCAAATGAAGCTGGCAATTCCCAAGTTAGATCAACTTGCAAACGAGCTTGCAACGGCCCGGGATTTCGAACTGACACGCTGCAGTGGCAGCCCGTCGAGAAATAAATCTCATCTTGTAACGCTGTCCCGCGATACCACCCGTCACCGATGTCGGCGCTATCTTCCAGAGTGAGCAGGCCGGAATAAACCTGGTCGGTTTGCAAGTCGCGCAAGCGTAGAGTGCCGTTGGGTTCAACTTGCACTTCGAGCCACTCGTTACGCAGAGTCGTTGTATCGACGCGCAAATTGGTGCCTTTGTGGCGGGCGGGCTTATCGTCTCTACGGACGATGAATGGTGTCACTGAAAACGGAGCAAGTTTGCAGTCCAGGCAAATCCTTACCTTCTGTCGCGCTTCGGAATAAGGAAACTTGCCCCTGTGTATTCGCGGATAGACATGCTTTGGAATGAGGCTAACGAGTTGGTAAGATATTTCGTGTCCGTCCATGTCAAAGACCCGGAAGGAGGGTTTCCTCTCGTATTCAAAAAACTCATCCGTGAACTTCGGCCACTCAGTTGGCAGCAAGAACTCAACCTCAGGCTGGTTCGATTCTTCAGTACCAGCCGCAGTGAACACGGTAAAGCCAATCTCATCCGCTGAGATCCGAGGCTGGAGTGTTGCCTGGCTGAATGCGTGGAAAATCTGGTTAAGATGCGCTTCGGCCAACTCCTGAGTCTGCGCAAAGCGATAAAGCATCCCATCATGCACCTTATCGACGCTGCAGCCACAAATGCTATCGTGAGGATGATTTTGTAGGAGATACTGCCAAGCCAAATCAAACGCACGATAGGGATAGGCCATTCCCAGGCATTGCTGGGCCATTGCCGCCCAAGGCTCCGCCCATAGCGTGAGCAGTGTTTCACAGGCATGATTTGTTTGCTTGAGGGGTATTCGGCTGCTCCCGACGCCGTGAATGAGACACGTCTCTTCCCCAACCTTGGCGGTTTTTCGTAATTCTCCACGCAGGACATGACGGCGCGCAGCCGGATCATTCTCAATCGCAGCAGCGTAATCATCCAACGTTCCCAATCGGACCAGTTCGCATCCAGCCCGCACGTTGATCTCTTTAACCAAGGCCAGCGTCTCAGGGAAAAACTCCAGATGGTCGCCGCCATCGAATAGCAGGATTGTTTTTGCGTCGGTGCGCCGGCTGGTGGATTGAATAAGGCCGATGGCATCGTCGACAGTGCGCGAAAAATCAAATGCCGTGGCCGGCTCGAACGCACGCCGGACTGTAATTGCGTATTCGGCATAGCCGACCGAGGATCCAAAACGGTACGTGTCCACGCGTGAACCGTCAGGGCTCTCCCAAGCAAAATTGGCAGGTTGCTCTCCTGCGTTAAGGCCGCGCCACACGAAGGCTGGACGCAGCCCGAACAAGCTGAATATCTGCGGCATTTGACGATTGTGTCCGAACATGTCCGCGACAAAACCGACCTGAGCGGTCCTGCCCATATGCCGCGAACGCAGCATACCCATGTGAAGATTGCGCACAAGAGATTCACCTGAAATAAGAAAAAGATCGGGCAACGTGTACCACGGGCCGACCTGCAGTTTTCCGTCGCGTACCAGCCGCTCCACAAGCTCTCGCCGTTCGGGCCGAATTTCGAGGTAATCCTCAATAGGGACAAACTGCCCGTCCATTTGAAAAAACGGGAGATCTGCTTCCGTGCTGAGCCGATTGGTGATGTCGTCAAGAAGACGAACTAGCTTTTCGCGGTAAGCTTGGAAATGCCAATACCATTCGCGGTCCCAGTGGCTGCTACAGACAAGGATCGCCCTGATATCGCGCTCTAGCTTGAGGTTTTCTGAACTCATTGAGAGCTTATTCGTTTAGTCGCGTTTCTGTAAATGATCCATTGACGATAAGGGCTCCTACTATCCGTCACCTTTTGAAGGCTCCAAAAAAGTGGGTGTAAAACAAATCGCATCATAGATCACTTGGCTACCAGACATTCTGATTCGGTTACTGGTTCAGACCTCGTCATCACCTGACGAAACGTCAAAGCCGATTGGGCTGGATCGGGCGGGCCGTGCAGCAAACTAACCCCGTAACCCACTATGAGTGTAACAAACAGTCCGAAGATTGGCGGCCAGTAAAAGCTTAAGTTACTAAAAAAGGCGACATAGACACTCGTTAAGCAACCGCACAAGCCGCCAATCAGCACGCCTCGACTGGATGCGCCC
>JACQFP010000063.1 GCA_016200005.1 Verrucomicrobiota bacterium
ATTGGTGCTGTTGCCGCAGGCGTCAGTGGCCGTGTAGATGACCGTGCGCGTACGCACGCAAGTGAGCAGATTGGTCGTTTGCACCAAGGAGCAAGTCACGTGCGGACTGCTGCAATTATCCGTCGCCTGAACCGACACCAGACAGTGGGGAATGCTCGCCGGATCAGGATTGCACCCCATGTTGGTCGTGCCGGTCGGACAGTTCAGGAACACCGGTGGCGTTGTGTCCACCGTCCAGGTGATCGTCTGCGTGCACGTGTTGGTGTTGCCGCAGGCGTCGGTCGCCGTGTAGCTGATCGTGCGCGTGCGTGCGCACCCATTGGTCACCTGGTTCAGGACGCAAGTCACCGTCGGCACACCGCAATTATCGGTCGCCCCAACCGCGAGATCGCAGCCGGGAATGCTCGCCGGATTGCAGCCCAGGTTCGTGCTGGCCGGACAGTTGGTGAACACCGGAGGCGTCGTGTCCACTACTGTAATGATCTGGTCGCACGTCGCCATGTTGTTGCATGCATCGGCCGCCTTCCACGTCCGCGTGATCGTATTGTTGGTCGGGCAATTGCCGGGCGTAGAGGCATCAGTGAAAGTGATCACCACGTTGGTATCGCAGCTGTCAGTCGCGGTCGCCACACCGGTGAAGTTGGTGGTGGTTTGACCACATTCCGCCGTCGTATTCGCCGGACAAATGATCGTGGGCGGGGTCGTGTCCTCTGTCCAACTGATCAGTTGTGTGCACGTGTTGCTGTTGCCACAGGCGTCAGTCACCGTGTAGGTAATCGTGCGTGTGTGCGCACACCCAGTGGTCGAGTCCACCTGGGCGCAGGTGATGACCGGTGTGCTGCAAACATCCTCCGCTTCGACGTTGGTCGAGAGGAGATTGCAGTTGGGTATGCTCGCCGGGTTGCAGCCCAGATTCGTGCTGGCTGGACACCGGGTGAACACCGGCGGTATCGTGTCCGTCGTCCAAGTAATCACCTGCACACAGGTGTTGCTGTTGTTGCAAGCATCCGTGGCCGCGTAAGTGATGGTGCGCGTATGCACGCAGCCATCGCCAGAAACTGCATCGGACTTCAAACAAGTGACGGTCGGCGCACCGCAATTATCCGTGGCGACGACATTGTTGGTGCTGGTATCGCAGTCGGGAATGGCGTTCGTCGGATTACAGCCCAGATTCATGTTCGTCGGACACTTGGTGAACACCGGCGGCGCCGTATCCTCCGTCCAAGTAATGACCGTTGTTTTGGTGGCGGTGTTGCCGCAGCCGCCGGTCGCCGTGTAGGTCAGCGTGCGCGTGTGCACACACCCATTGGTCGCCTCCACACTGGCACAGGTGATGACCGGTATGTCGTTGGTCGGACAATCATCAATCGCAAACACATTGGTCGGGTCCAGGTTGCACACCGGAATGCTCGCCGGGTTGCACCCCAGATTCGTGCTGGCCAGCGGAATCTTCGTGAACACCGGCGGCGTCGTGTCCACCGTCCAGGTGATCACTTGCGTACAATTGGTGCTGTTGCCGCAGGCGTCAGTGGCCGTGTAGATGACCGTGCGCGTACGCACGCAAGTGAGCAGATTGGTCGTTTGCACCAAGGAGCAAGTCACGTGCGGAGTGCTGCAATCATCCGTCGCCTGAACCGACACCAGACAGTGGGGAATGCTCGCTGGATCGGGATTGCACCCCATGTTGGTCGTGCCGGTCGGACAGCTCAGGAACACCGGCGGTGTCGTGTCCACCGTCCAGGTGACCACCTGCGTGCACGTATTAGTGTTGTTGCAGGCGTCCACCGCCGTGTAGGTAATCGTGCGCGTGCGCGAGCAGCCATTGGTCACCTGGTTCAGGACGCAAGTCACGGTCGTGGCGCAATCAGCCGTCGTCCCCACCGCTGGATTGCAGCCGGGAACGCTCGCCGGATTGCAGCCCAGATTCGTGCTGGCCGGGCAATTCGTGAAGACTGGCGGCGCGGTGGCCAACACGGTGATGAACTGGTCACACGTGGCTACATTATTGCATGCATCGGTCGCCTTCCACGTCCGTGTAATGGTCGAATTGGTCGGGCAGGTGCCGGGCGTGGCGGCGTCGCTGAAGGTGATCACCAAGTTGGTCCCGCAATCATCCGTCGCAGTCGCGAGACCGGTAAAGTTGGGCGTGGTCTGACCACATTGGGTCGTGGTATCCGCCGGACAAGTGATCGAGGGCGGGGTCGTGTCCACCGTCCAAGTGATAACCTGCGTGCAGGTGTTGGTATTACCGCAATTATCGGTGGCCTTGTAGGTGATCGTGCGGGTGCGCACACAGCCATTGGTTGCTTGGTTCAGGATGCAAGTCAGCGTCGGCGAGTTGCAAGAATCGGTCGTCGCGACATTGGCAGGACTGAAATCGCAGCCGGGAACGCTCCCCGGATTGCAGCCCAAGTTTGTGCTGGCCGGACAAGTGGTGAACACAGGTGGCGTGATGTCGTTGACTGTGATGGTTTGCGCGCAGATTGCATCAGTAGGACCAGTGTTATCGGTTACGGTGTAGGTGCGGGTGATGGTGAAGCTGTTGGGGCAGTTGCTGGAGGTGATGGCGTCGGTGGAACTGACCGTCAAACTGCCGCCGCAGGTGTTCGTGATGGTCCCACCCTGCGCAGTAAAACTGGTTGAATCGGTGGCGGCTGCGGGCGCGTCCGCTGCGCACTGAACGTTCGTGTTCGGTGGGCAAGTGATGGTAAGGCACGGCGGCGCGCCGGCCAACAGAGGCAGCGTGAAGAAACTCAAGGCAGCCAGCAGCAAGGATTTTTTCGCTCCGGCCCGGCAGGAATCCCACAACAGCGCGGCGCAATCCCGTGAATGGTGGTTGCGAGCGCGGCTGGGGAAGCGATGGGGGTGGGTCGCAGAAGCGTCTTGAATGCCGAGAAGTGATTGGACGACTTTCATAGCGGTAGTGGTGTGGGGTTTTGTGTTCTGGGTATATCCTGTTAAACAAGGGCCGACGGACGGAAAAACTTGAGGACTGGCCGGACGGAGAAAAGCGCTGGTGGTGTGTCCCATTCAGTGCACGGGGCTGCCACTGAGTTGTCCCGGTTGATGTGGGTGCCGGGCTTCATAAAAGGGCATGCATAAAAAGCCAACAAACTCTCGCAAGAAACTTTCGCGCGACGGTTACCCGTGGGGACAAATCAAAGCGCATAGTTTATCTTTCGCGAATCTTTCTGAGCTACGATTTGTTTGTATCGCATGGCCGGGAAAGAGTCAAGCGGTTTTTCAAATTTACTTACCAGGATATTCACCCCATAAACAATTTATGAAACCGGACTTGATCCCAGTCAGCGCTTCCGCCAAAGTCAGGAGTTCGAAGTAACGAAGCTGCATTCCAAGTCGAGGATTGTGAGAGTGCGAAAGCACTCTCCTCACTCTTTCCCTTCCTCCGATAAGAGTAAAGCTGTCCTTGGACCGTGAGCAGGGTAGTCCGGAAAATTCATGCCGAGCGCGAAATCTTTATCAGTTTGTGAGACAGAGCGATGGGCGCGAGTGTTCGACCGAGTTCGAGGCAGTCACCGCACTTGGATGAGGCGAGGGCTTGGTGAACTTGGGTGAGACTAGACAATGCGGAGATGATTCAGTGTTGGAGTTTTTCTTGTGCACGTATCCAATTGCCAGAACGCAAACTGCCGGATGTGGTCTTTGTCCAACAACTGTCGTGGCGATAGGGGATCGTCCTTGCGTTCAAAATTTGAGGCTGGCAGAACACGATCCATGCGCTCCACTTTTTTCGAAACTTGACCCTCACTTGATTGTTGTTACATTGCGACGGTACAGAAACCATGAATCGGGAACGTCCAAAATTTGATGTCAGTGCGCCGGCTGCAAAGCCGGTTGAGCCGCGTGGGAAATTGGCACGCTACCTGGCGATCCTTTTCATCGTCATTGTGCTGGGCGGTGCTTGGGCGTTTGTGAAAAGATCGCGCGAGCCAAATCCAACCGCTGAATCAAGCTCAACGTCCTCGCGAAATGGCTTTCGGCTGAAAAAGCCTTCCGCCTCACCTGCCCCCACTACTGCCAAATCCGATGGTGAAACGCTCACACCGGTTGAAGTCACCTCGCAGCAATCCACCACGACGCAGAACCCCGGCGCTGTCCTGGCGATCCCCAACCGACCCGTTTCGGTTCCTGAACCGGCGACAGCGCGGACGGAGCCAACGCCCGCGACGCGACAGTTGGTAACGAGTCTGACCCAGATCGATCTCAGTCGGGGAGCGATAACGCGGGAACAGGCGGACCAGTGGAAACAAGGCGTGCAACAACTTATTCAGCAGGGAGCGGCCGCAGTGCCGGCCATCCGCGAGTTCCTGGAACGAAATCAGGACTTGAGATTCGACGGAGTCAATGGCGGGGATTTGACGGGTTATCCTTCGTTGCGCGCCGGCCTGTTCGATACATTGCAACAAATCGGGGGACCGGAAGCGTTGGAGCTTTCGCTCCAGACGCTGCGGACGACCGCCGATCCGTTGGAAATTGCATTGCTGGCACGAAATCTGGAACAGCAGTCGCCGGGGCAGTATCGTCAGGATGCCCTCAATGCTGCCCGCGAGACTCTAGCGCTGGCACTTCAAGACAAACCAAACATCCGGGACGTTGCACCGCTGTTTCAACTGTTCCAAACCTACGGTGACGCCAACCTGCTGGCTGAGCTGCAAAACTCGCTGCCGCGGTGGAATTATTATGCGACGATGGCTTTGGCTGGACTTCCCGGGGGTGAGGGGATTCCCACCCTCATTCGCGAAGTGCAAGATCCCGCCGCCGCCAGCTCAACTACACGCAACGTCGCCTTGCAGATGCTGGCCCAAGGTTCTGCGCAATATCCCGAAGCGGGCGCTGCATTGGTCGCGCAGGCCCGTTTGAATCAGATCTCGGACTACGCCTGGCGACAGATTGCCTGGATCCTGGGAGGCGATCAGTATCAATTTGGAAGCCAGCTTTTTGATAACAAATTACCCCCGCCAACCGGTCCAGGTGTGCGGACTTATCATATTGAAGCTGGAAACCAGAATTTCTACACGACGCCCGCGGGTGCGAATCTGTCCGCCGATCAAATCAATCAACGGCGGGCACTCATCGACCAACTGCTGGGCGTGACTTCAAATCCCACGGCGGTGCAAGGTCTCCAAAGCGCGCGTGCTTTGTTGTCCGGCGGCCAGGCGCAAAATTAGATGGCTGCCCCGCCGAACCAACCCTGGTTTTTAGCAAGTTCCCGTGGAATCCGCGTCCCCTTTCGAAGTCAATTCCAACACTCGAGATTCGAAACCCGAAATTCCAATCGCCGCTGGCGGGCACAGCAGGCAACCTCGATTGTGGGACGGGCGTGGCGCTCCGAACCTCGAAGGATGCAGGCGTTTCGGATTTCGGATTTCCCTCAGACCAGCATTGGTGACAGCGAAAGAATCGCAGCCCATTGTGCGATGAACGTTCGACCACCCAACAAGAAATTGTAAGCAATTCCATCTGCGGAATTGTCCGCCTGCGGGAAAAACACCCCCGGTGGAAGTTTGTGGGGATTTTCCTGCCGTCTCCTGCATCTGAAGCAGAAGACCTTTGAATGGTTTGACTCCGGTCAAATCATTGAAGCACCCGGAGATAATTTTGTGCATTTTTCAAAATAAATGATTGACCTCGGCAGTATGTTCTGTTTTATTTACGACCAGCCCAATCAAAGTAATATGAAAACGACTGCTCCCTCCCACTTGTCATCTCCAAATCAACACCTGTTACTGGAACGTGTTTTGAATTCCAACTTGACACTGGAATAATTCGGCAGTAAACTTTTTTTGAAATCACCAACAGGTGCCCAGACCAATCAATTAGTAAAAATCGACTCCCAAACCCCAAACTCAGGACCCTAAGATGAAAGCTTATTCTCACCTCAATACTTCGCTCCGCACTTCGTGTTTTGTCGCAGCGTTCACGCTGCTTTGTTGCCTGTCTTTGTCCGCCTACGTTGTGGATAATTTTAACGACAACTCCAAAACCGGTTGGACCGACACGCTCAACGGGGGCAGTGTAACTGAAGCTTCCGCTCAGTTCACCATCACGACCGCCACCGCTGGCGGAGACTTGACCTTCAGCACGAAAACTGCCTCCAACTACACCCATTTTGCTACTAATACTCTTGAACTTCGGGTGGATCTCATCGACGCAACGTCGCCGACATCATTGGCGGACACAAACACGCTCGCGGTCCTGGCTTGGGTGCCCGGCGGCGGATCTGTTCTGACCAACGGTTATAGTGTTGCCGTAGGCAGAAATGACTTTCAGATTCGGAAGGATGGAACAGTCCTTGTCTCGCTAGACCCGTCCTTGATAAACACAAACTGGAGAAGCACAAACATCACCATGGTTCTCCGCCTGACTACTAACGGCGCGGGTGGCGTAACCATCAACGCCCGCGTTTACAAACGGCTCAACACGCCGCTCGACAACGCCGCAGGAAATTACTTCACTGAGTTGTTTGAGCAGACGGCCACTGACGCGTCTGGCAGCTACCTTGGGACCGCGGGGAACGCTGCGCTCGGAGTCAAGAATCGCGTCTCGCCCACTGGTTCATCAGTTAACTTTGATAACCTCCAGGAGTTTGACATCGAAAACAAAATTATTGACGAATTCAATGGCACTCAGACTGACCTCATCAACACCTGGTTCATTCTTCTGAAACGTCCTGATTTAGGCGATACAGTAACCGAGTCCGGCGGTAAGGTCGATATGGTGTCTTATTATGATAACTTTCCAGGGGGATATTCCGGGTGCTTTTACCAAGGGAGGACCTTCCAAATTGTTGATGGGGGCCGGCTGGAATTCACCGCGGATCTCGTGAGTGACGACTTAAGTCCGGCCACTTTTCCAGTGCTCGGTTTTATTCCGGGTGGGGCTGCCGGGGCCGCATCCATAAGAGAGTATTTCGTAGCCCCAAACGTCGGTGCCATCTATATGGGGAAGCAGTATGGCACTTTTACTGGGGCTCAGTTGGCTAGAGCTGGATATGGGCAGGGCGACCCGATAGGCACTATCGGTACAACCCCTGTTCGCTTGACTGTAATTATGACCGGGGAGGGTGCCAACTGCCGATTTGAAAACCGGTTGGAGGATCTTACGGTGGATGTGAACTCCACGAACCGCCTAATTTGGGAGCACCGCTTTGTGGACACGCCCGCCAAGGACCCTGGGGCATCGGAGAATAGCGGCAACCAACTCCCATACATGAATATTGATGGCAACCTTGGTATTACCGTCTTCAATGCGGGCGCGCCGAGCGTAATGGCCACTTTTGACCATGCCACCGCCAGCTTTACGATTCAGCCGAATGCCGCGCCGCAACTCCTCAATGTCCTTCCGCCAAGCGGCATCACTGGTGAGCCGAAGTTCCTGCCCGCCAATACTGTTATTTCATTCGATGCGAAGGACGAGGCGAACATACCACTCCCCAACATGGTAGTGACTCTGAATGGGGTCGTCTATACGAACGGTCACCCCAACGTCATCGTCACGCCAACCAGCGTCTTCTCCGCAACCCGGCACTTTGTTCTAACCAACGCCCTCAGCCCGAACGTGGACTATGACGGCACCATTCTAATCACCGACCCGTTAGGGGCCACAAATTTCACCAAGCTGGCCTTCGATACCTTCTTGACGAACGTCCTGCAGGTTGAGATGGAAGAATACAACTTCACTACGAACTACGATGGTTTCGGCGCCCCCATCGCTCCTGGCGGTGCGTTCTTCGACAATCCGGCGTTGATTGCCGAGGGTTCGACGGACCCTAGTTTCGCCTACAATGGGTTGCCAGGTCTGCCCGAAATCGACTTCCACAATAATAATGGTCCCCATATAGGCTACGATGCGGACCATAGCTTCCGCACGGATGATGCGGTGCGGACCTCGAGTAGTGCCGACGCACGACGCGCCTATTTGGTCAACGCCGGCCCGGCGGGAACGCCCGGTGGATACAACGAAGAAGAACTCTCTGGTATACATGACGGCAATTGGCAGAACTATACCAAGACCTTCACCGCAGGTTATTACAATGTGTTTATGAGGGAATCGGTATTCGTGTTGCCGGTATCGCAAGTCACCTTGGAACGGGTGACCAGTGATCCGCACACGAACAACCAGACGGCCGTCACCTTGGGAACTTTCCTCGGCCCGCAATCTGGAGCCGGATTCTTTCGGAACGTGCCGCTTACGGATGGGGGTGGCAACCCCATTGTCGTCCACCTCGCCGGTGGCGTGGAGACCTTGCGGGTGACCGAGCGCATCACCGGAAATGACTCTGACGCAAATGGCAGATTATCTCTGAATTACATGGCGTTTGTGCCGACGGCCAACCCCGGCACGCAGAGGCCGATTGTGTCCTCTTTTTCGCCGCCGAACGGTTCCGTGGTGGCCAATTACTCGCTGCCGACGTTTGCCACGATCCTCAACCGGGATACCTCGGTAGACACCAACACGATTGTGCTAAAGATGAACGGGACGCCGAAGCCGATCACCATCACTGACAATGGAAGCGGAGCCAATGTGACGTGGTCTTTGACTGATACGCCTGGCGCCGCGGTCATCACCAACACTCTGACCTTCTCGGATGGCACTGTCAGTCAGACCAACACTTGGACGTACAGTTACGCCTTCCTGCGGGCCAGCAATAGCCTGCCTTTTACTGCCGGGACTACCAGAGGGTTTAACTATCGCATGGTGCAAATTGATGCGCCGACCGCAAGGGACAATTCATTGCTCGTGGCGGAAGCCATGTTGAGCATACCTCCAACGATCGTTCCAGACCCGGCCACGTCGGTTGACCCCAGCAACCGGCTCTGGTCAACCATTGCGCAGGGCATCAACTGGATTGATAACAATGCGACGATACCTTTCCCAGGACTGGATGGGGTAGCCACCAATTACACGGGATCTGTGAACGACATCGCAGATTATTCCAACATCGCCGTGGAACTCCTCGGCTATATGCAACTGAAAGCGGGCGGGCATCGCTTCCGCATCGCCAGTGATGATTCGATGCAGTTACGTTCGGGCGCCACGCCCGCAGACCCCAACGCCACCCAACTGGCTTCCAAAGACGGCACGTATTATACCCTTGTGGACTTCAACGTGGAAGCGGATGGTTTGTATCCAACTCGCTGCATCTGGGAGGAGGAGGGCGGCTACGCCGAACTCCACATCTATTCGGTCAATCCGGACACGGGTGCCGAACGGGTCCTTAATGACCCAGGCGGCAACCAATCCGATCCCTTCCTCGTGAAGGCGTTTTACCAGGTCGTCACGATAAGCCTGCTGTCGTCACCAACCGTCAACGCACCAATCGGGACGTGGACAGTGGAGTCGGGAGCAGCTATCGATACGAACGCCAAGACCATAACCGTGGCGCGCTCGGGTTCAGCCAGGTTCTACAGGATCAACACACCCCCTGCGTCAACCCCGAAAACCATCGTCAGTGCCGTCTTGTCGGGACCGAACATCGTGCTGACTTACTCTCCGTAAGCCGGTAAGTAACACTCTCCACACAACGGCTGGTCGCTCGCGACCAGCCGTTTTTTCTTGTACGGAGAGCGCATCTGGCGCACGTAGCCCTTCCGACGCTTCACGGGCTCCAATGAAGGCTTGGGATGGTTCATCTCTGACGGAACTCAGGCGGGCCTTGGATACTGACGAAGTTTGGGTTTTGGTTGAGGGGAGCGTCCCCGCAAGCCGGTCTTGAGTTGTCTCCGAAACCCTGTCGATTTCAACAAGAAGGTTGACCTGAGGGCCGTTTTCATTTCCCATGATACGCGCAAATGAAAGCCGACCACAGGATCTTTCTCTTAGTTTTCGCATTTGCGGCGGATCTCTGTCAGGGAGCATCGGGTGAGGGCGTGAAGGTAACTGTCTCCGACCGATACGCGGCTCGCAAAGCAGGCGCGGTGACGTTCAACAAAGATGTCGCCCCGATCCTTTTCCAACGTTGCGCAATTTGTCATAGTCCGGGTCAGGCCGCGCCCTTCAACTTGCTCGGTTATGCCGATGTCAAAAAGCGATCCAAACAAATCGCCGAGGTCGTACAGAAACGGTACATGCCACCGTGGTTGCCGGAAAGGGGATCCGTGGAATTTGTCAATGACCTGAGCCTGACAGACGACCAGATCCGCCTCATCGGCCAATGGGAGGCGCAAGGCGCTCCGGAGGGGGCGGCATCAGATTTGCCGCCGCTGCCCAAGTTGGCCGAAGGCTGGCAACTGGGCACGCCCGACCTGGTGGTGAAGGTGCCGCAACCCTATACGTTGGCGGCGGAAGGCAAGGATGTTTTTCATAACCTGGTGGTCCCGATTCCCGTCTCGGAGCGAAAATATATCAAGGGGGTCGAGTTTCAGCCCGGCAACCGAAAGGTCGTCCACCATGTGTTGATCAAGGTGGATTCCACACCCGTCTGTCGCCTGCGCGCCGCGAAACAAATTCCTCCCGGGTTCGATGGAATGTTAGTTCCCGAAACCGCCCAGATGCCCGACGGTTATTTCCTGAGCTGGGCACCCGGTAAGGTCCCACAACCGTCGCTGCCGGGTATGGCGTGGACTTTGCAACCGGGGACGGACCTGGCACTGCAGATGCACCTTCGCCCCAGTGGGAAAGCCGAACTGGTGCAGCCATCGGTTGCGTTTTACTTCACCGAGGACCCGCCGACCAATTCGCCGCTGCTGATGAATCTCGAGGCGCTGTGCATCGACATTCCTGCTGGGACGAAAGATTACACTGTTGAAGATCATTACACTTTGCCTGTCGATGTGACTCTGCTGGGGATCGGCGCGCATGCGCACTATCTCGGGAAGCGAGTGGAAGGGTACGCCCGGTTGCCCGATGGCAGCAAAAAGGAGCTGCTCTTGATCAAAGACTGGGATTTTAACTGGCAGAGCGATTTTCGCTATGCCAAGCCGATCGCTTTGCCCAAAGGAGCCACGCTGACGATGCACTGGGTCTATGATAATTCTGTGGAGAACGTCCGCAATCCCAATCAACCGCCCAAGCGCGTCCGACGCGGCCCACAAACGACGGATGAGATGAGTCAACTCTGGATTCAGTTCCTGCTTCGCAATTCAACGGAACGACGATTGTTCCAGCGCGATTACAACGAGCATGTTGCCAGGGTTTTTCTCGATTGCAATGAATCGCTCGTGGCAGAAAACCCGAATGACGCTAAAGCGCACACGATGGCGGGCCGAGCGAATCTTTATTTCGGCGAGGTCAGCAAGGCCTTGGAGCATTTTCTGGCGGCGGTAAAGGCCGACCCGAAATACGACCGCGCCTACTACGAACTGGGCTCCATTTATCTGCGCCAGAAGCGACTGGCGGAGGCTCGGGCAGCCTTTGAAAACGTCACCCGGTCCAACCCGGACGATTATGAAGCCGAAGGAAGTTTAGGAATCATTTCTTTACGGCAGGGGGATCTGGAGCAAGCGGAAGCCCATTTCAAAGCCGCGTTGCGGATTAACCCGGATGATAAACTTGCCAGTAATTATCTTAGCCGGGTGCTGGACGCGAAGACGAGGTTGAAGAATTAAATTCCTGGTAAACGAAAGGGCGACGCCGAAAACCACACACCGGAGGCGTGTGTGCCCCGGAACGCGTCCTCGCATCCAATTCTGATTTCGGAATGCGGGTTAAAACTGCTGCCTGGGTTACTGACCCGACTGGGGCAGAAGACCCATGGCTAATTGCTCTGCTTCAAACTCGATTTGGCTTGCAACACCCGATCAAGATTTTTACGGGCGATCTTATCATCCGGATTGATGAGCAACGCGGCTCTGATATGGGATTCCGCCTGGCCCAGATCGCCATTCCGTAAATAGATGTATCCGAGGCTGCCCTCGGCCTCGTAATCGTCCGCGTTGAGCCGGATAACATTCTCAAACGCCAGCCGGGCTTCGGCCAATCTGTTCTGGCGCAAATAAATGGATCCAAGTTCGTAGTAGGCCTTGTCGTAATTGGGGTCGGCCTTGATCGCACTTTGCAAATGGTTCAAAGCCTCCGCCACCTGGCCAAAATAAAACCTGGCTCTTCCAACCTTCGTGTGTGCTTCGGCATTGTTCGGATTTTCCTTAAGGAGGGATTCGTTGTAATCGATGGTGAGTCTTCCCAAATGTCCGTAAAAATCGCGTTCAAAAAGGTTGCGATCGGATGCGTTGCGTGGCAGAACCTGAAACCAAAGTTCACCCATTTCATCGGTGGTTTGCGGGCCATATTTGACGCGCTTGGGAGGATGGTTCGGGTTGTGCTCGTTTTCAGCAGAGTTGTCGTACGTCCAACGCATTACCAGGGTCGTGCCCTTGGGCAAAAAAACGGCTTTGGCGAAGAGATAGTGGCCCTGCCAGTTAAAATCCCAATCCTTGATCAGAATAAGGTCCTTTCTCGTTCCTTCAGGCAACTGGGCGTAGCCTTCCACTCTCTTACCCAGGTAATGCGCATGGGGACCGATTCCAATCAGGTTCACATCGACCGGCAGAGTATATTTGTCCTCTACGGCATAATCTTTTGCCCCGGCGGGGATATCGATGCGCAATGCGTTTAGATTGAGACGAATGGCCGAATTCGTGGGCGGCTGCCGGGTAAAGTAAAACGCAATGGTCGGCTGAACCACCTCGGGCTTTCCGCTTGGGTGCAGGTGCAATTGAAGGACGACGTCGGTATTGGTTTCCAACGTCCAGGCCAGACCTTCCGGCGCCATTTGCGGCACCTTGCCGGGCTGCCAGCCCAAAAACTGGCCGTCGGGCATTCTGGCCGTTTCGGGAAGTTGCATCCCGTCAAATCCCGGCGGATTCTCCTTGGCGGCGCGGATCCGGGAGAGTCGTGTTGAATCCACGGTGACGAAGGCGTGATGCACAACTTTCCAATTGCCCGGAAGGAATTCAACGCCTTTCACATATTTCCGCTCCGAAATAGGAATTGGAATCACAACATTGCGATAAACATCCTTGCCTTCCGCCGCCAGCGTGTAAGGTTGCGGCAGTTTCACCACCAAATCGGGCGTGCCCAGTTGCCAGCCATCAATCCATTTAGGCACCGTCGGCAAGTCCGCACCGGCGCCTTCTACAGCTCCTTCCGCCACCCATTGCCAGATCACACCGATCTGATCTAAGCTCAGGCTTCGGTCATGGGCCAATTCAACGAGTCCTCGTTCTGGCAGCCAGGGCGGCATATAACGCTTCTCCACCACTTCTGCGACCTGTTTGGATCGCTTCTTGACATCGGCGTACGTCAGCAAGTTGAACGGCGCGGCTTGGCCCGGGTGATGGCAACTGGCGCAATGCCGGAACACGATGGGCGCAACGTCTTTGTTGAACGTCAACGTGCCTGGCTTGCGCACAGCGTCGTTCGCCTGCGCTTCTGAACCAAGTTCGATGGCGAGGATGAAGGCCAGGAGAAAGTTGGCATGACGGACTTTCATTCGCAGGTATCATGGGAAATTAAAATTGGTCCCGGGTCAATCTTCTTGTGGAAAGCTAATGACCAGTTTCGAATACAGCCGGCACGACGACTTTTCGCTCTCAGCGTCCAAGCGCACCGGGTGACGAATTATCCATCGAGACACTTCGACAATCCTTTCGCGACCTGCTTTAATGACGGCATGAAAAACAATTGGGCCATCAGCTTGAATTTCATCTTGTGCGGATCGCTACACGCCAGCGACGCTGGCAAAGATTGGGGCGTCGAACACGAATCGCACCTCGACCCCGTCACCAATGTCCGCGTCTGGGAGATGGCCAAAGGCCCGGCGGCCAGCGACAACCTCTACTATCACTTCTCCAACTTCACCGCTGACAACCGTTACTTGATTTTCGCTTCCGAACGGACGGGAACAAGCCAGCTCTTTCGCGCTGAGATCGAAACGGGTCGCATCATTCAGCTCACCGACGGCCCCTCCGTCGGTGCCCGCACCGCCTGTCCGGATCATACGAATGCCCGACGTTTGTATTACTTGGTCGGACCAGTAGTCATCGCTTTGGACATCCTTGATTTCAAAGAGCGCAAGGTGGGAGAGATTCCCAAACCTCACGTCGGTCGATTTCAGCAACCCACGTTGAGCGGTGATGGCAAAATGATGGCCCTCACCAAGCAACGAGACGCAGCCAATTGGGAGATCGGCCTCCTGAATACAGAAACCGGCGACTACCGCACCATCATCACCCAAGGGTTTCGCATCGGCCACGTGCAACACAGCCCGACTGATCCTCTCATCTTTTATGTTTGGGAAACCGGCGGCTACGCACCGCAACGTTCCTGGATTGTCAACGAAGACGGCACCGGCAACCGTCCCTTTTACGCCCGCACTGATCCCAAGACCTGGTTCACGCCGCTGAAGGAATGGCTCACGCATGAAGCCTGGGTGAAGGACACCGGCGACATGACCATGATCAACGACAGGGTGGGCGTCATGCTCGTCAAGAAGGATGGCACGGCGCGCATGATTCGCGAAGGCCATTACTGGCACGCAGCCGCCCGGCCCGATGGAAAATTTCTGGTGCTCGACGACAACCAAGGTCGTCTCTGGTTGATGGAAACCGCCACTGGCAACACCCGCCTCCTCGCCACCGGTATCTATGACACCGTCCGCACAGTTCACGCCCACGCCTCCTTCGACCGGCTCGGACGCTACGTGCAATTTCACACCGGACGCACCCACGAAACCATCGCCCTCATCGACCTGAACGAACTGCCTCCGCTCAAGTGGACGAAATAAATGAACAAGCTTTGGAGCAGAAATTGTAGCCGCCGACGTGAGGAGGCGGACATTTATTCCAGAAACTCGAGTTTATTCCGCTTCCTCACGTCAGCGGCTACCGTTCATGGACTTCAAACGTTTTTCAAACTGCTGTTGTTGGCTGCAGCCATTACTCCCCTCATTGGCCGCGCGATGGAAATCCAGTGGACGCGCATGGCTGGACAATGGCCCGTGGAATCGTCGCCGCTCGTTGGCGAAATCAGCCAGCCTGGCAAAACTGAAATCCTCGTTCTCAATCGTGGTGGGCAACTTATGCTCTGGTCACCGGACGGCAAAGACATCGGCTCAGGTCAGGATGGTCTTGTCGCACAGTTACCACAAGGTCGCTGGACCACCGCCCCGACCCTCGTTGACGGACCGACGGGCGCGCGACTGATAATCGCGAGCGTGGAAGGTTTGATCGTCGGACTGGATAAGAAGTTTCAAATACTCTGGCAACACAAACTGGCTGGCAAAACCGGCTGGGGCCGGGTGGTACCCGCGCGTTTGCAAACCAGTTCGGGGCTGGCCTACGCCTTCGGTGACGGGACGGGCACCGTGACGTGTCTCACGCCGACGGGCGTCGTTGCTTGGACGAACGCGCTCGGCGCGGGACCAATAGAAGCGCCGCTGCGGAGCTTCGTTCGCGGTCAAAGTGAAGAACACCTCCTCATCGCCGCCGGCTCGACGGTGCTCTGCCTCGACAGCCTCGGCCACGTGCGTTGGCGATGCGATCTCGGAAAGGAAATCATGACACCACCGGAGGTTCTCTCCTTGCCCAACCGGAAAATGATCTTGTGCGGAAACGCAGCCGGATCGCTGTTCGGCATCAGCCCCGAAGGACAAATACTTTGGGAATGTGCCACAGGGGACATCTTCAATAACAGTATCGCATTTCTGCCGCGCGCCAATGCCGCGCCGTTGATTCTTTGCCCTGGATTGTGGGGCAACCTGCACGCCATTGATGTTGAAGGTCGCCACGTCTGGACCCACCTGTTCCGGGCCAAGACCCGTGCAACGCCCTTGGTAGTGGATGCCCTTGGCGACGGTCATCCGAAAATTTTCCTTCCTACCTTTCACCAACACGTCTATGCGTTCGACGAGAAGGGCGGCCTGGCCGACGATCTTCGCCTCTCTGGCATCATGCCTTCAGCCCTCACCCCGATCCTTGATCCCGCCACCGGGCGGACGGATCTGCTGGTAACAACCACCACGTTGCTCGCCTATCGTCTGCGACCCGGCGAGCCAAAATCGCCTTATGGAAAAACCGGCGTCCCGCAACAAGTGAGTTTGCAACCTCCGTCAGCCGGAGAGGTGCGCGAAGCTTCCGCGCTCCAGGTGCGCAACCCGCACGGCGCGCTCATCAACGTCAAGTTGTCGATGACGGACACGAATGACTGGACACGCATCGTAAGCAGTCTGGCCGCGCGATCAGCGTTTGAAATCGCTCTGCCCAGCCTGGTTCGCACAGGCGCATGGTCACTGCGTGCCACAGCGCAGGACGCTGCCGGACATCTGTTGGACGATAAGTCGTGGAAACTTCCGCTATCTTCTTCTATCGAACCGAAGCCCGCGCTCCCGGGATTACTCCGCGCCTGGTCCACACCGCCGTTTGGCTCGTTTGAAGAAACGAGGCTTGCACCGTTCGACAACGAGACCGAACCGGGCCGCGAACAGGAAGTCACTCTACAAAACCTGTATCAGGACGAAGCTGAGCAAGGAGCTTTCATCATCGCTTCGACGCGGGACGACGCCGTCCGATGCAGGGTCACACTCACCAATTTGGTGCGCAAAGACGGCGCAATTTTTGCCGGAGCGAATGTCTTGCGCCAGGTGATTGCCACCGGTTCGGTGAATGGCGAGCGTGTACCGGACGCATTGCCGAAGTTGGGTGATGCCGGTCTGGTGACGATTCCGCCCCGTCGCTCCGTGAAAATCTGGGTGAGCGCGGATAGCCGCGGCTCGGCGCCGGGAAACTACAAGGGACGCATCACCATCTCCCCGTTGAATAATGAGGCAGAGAAATTCGAACTGCCGCTGGCCATCGAAGTTCTGAACCTGCGTCTGCCCCAGGAGCCTCCGCTGACCTTGTGCACTTGGGACTACGTTCCGAACCGCTGGTTTCCCACGCGCTCCAAAGAGGTGCTCGACGACATGTCGGGGCACGGCGTGAACGTGTTTCCCCGTTCGACGATCCCGGCCGCCCGCGTGGATACCGCAGGCCATCTGACGATCGACTGGTCAACCCTCGATGCAGAACTGGAGCGATTGCACGGACGCGGAAAGATTTTGTTTCATTTGAATCATCCGCCCATCGAATTCGCCGGAAAGAAAACCGACGAAGAGAAACGGCCCGTCGAACTCGCCTACATCCACGCGTTGCGCGATCATCTGCGCGAGCGCGGCTGGGGTTACGTGGATTACGCCTTCTACCTGCTCGATGAACCGGGTCTCGATTACGGCCCGAACGTCGCGATACTGATTGACGCGGGCCAACTCTTCCGCGAAGCCGACCCGAAACTACGCACCTACACCGATCCCGTACCCGGGTTGTCCTGGAAGGATTTTGAGCGCATCGAACCGCTGGTTGATGTCTGGGCGCCGAATATGCGTTTGGTTTCCGGTTTGCTCTCCGGCGATCCGCGCATCAAACGCATCATGAATGCGAAGACCGTCTGGTCGTACGAATGCGTCTCACAGGTCAAGTCCCTCTCGCCGCTGCGTTACAATCGCGCCAACGCGTGGCGGGCGAAATTCTTCGGCCTGAGCGGAATCGGTTTCTGGACGCACAGCACCACGGAAGTGGACCATTGGTTCGCAGGCAAAACCGTCAACGACGAGTACGCGCTGGTTTATCCCGGGGAACTCCCAGTGCCGAGCGTGCGTTGGGAAGCCGTTCGCGACGGGCTGGAAGACGTGGCCGCCATTACCTTGCTTGAACACGCAATCGAGCAACACCGCAAAGCGGGAACAAATCACGAACAGGTGAAGCAGGCCGAGGAAGAACTGCGAATTGCGTTGCGCGACATCATGGAACTCTCAGACGAAGCCTTTGTGGAAAGCCGTGATTACCTGCGCGCGGGTGATCGCGTTCTTGGCCACACGTGGACCGACCTCGAAACCTTACGCCGTCATCGCTCTGAAATCGCCCGGCTGACGCTGGCGCTGACTAAACCAGAATCTCCTTGATCACCTCTCCGTGAACGTCTGTAAGCCGGCGGTCGCTGCCGTTGTGGCGGAACGTCAGTTTCTCGTGATTGATGCCGAGCAGATGGAGGATGGTCGCGTGGAGATCATAGCAATAAGTCTGGTTCGAGGCCGCTTTCCATGACCATTCGTCGCTCTCGCCGTAGGCTACGCCGCCTTTGATGCCCGCGCCAGCCAGCCACGTGACAAACGTGCCACCGTTGTGATCGCGGCCCGTGCTGCTTTGCGCGAAAGGCATTCGGCCGAACTCAGTCGTCCAGATGACGAGCGTGTCCTCGAACATTCCCCGGGCCTTCAGGTCTTTCACGAGACCGGCGACCGGTTTGTCGGTTGCGTTTGCCATTACCGGCAGCTCTTTTTCCACGTTGCCGTGATTGTCCCAATTGCCGGTTGCGCCGCCCGCGCCGCTCCAGACCTGCACAAAACGCACGCCGCGCTCCAGCATCCGCCGCGCAGTCAGGCAACTCCGCCCGAAATCCCCGCTCGCTTTTTCATCCATGCCGTAAAGTTTCTTTGTCGCTTCGGTTTCACCGGAGAGGTCGAGCACTTCCGGCGCGCTGACCTGCATTTTTGCGGCGAGTTCGTAGGAGGCGAGGCGCGCATCGAGCCGGGAATCGCCCGGCCACTTGGCCAGATGTTCGCGATTGAGTTTCTTGAACAGCGCCAAACCGTCGGTTTCACTTTCCTTGGTGATGAATTTCGCGGACGGCGGCGGAAACAAGTCAGCGATAGGCGTCGGCGCATTCGGTTTGATGATGGTTCCCTGGTGGGCCACAGGCAGGAAGCCCGACGAAAAGTTGCCCATGTTGTTGTAAGGCAAACCGCGCGGATCAGGCAGCACGACGAAGGTCGGCAGGTTGTCGCTCAAGCTGCCCAGCCCATAGGAAATCCACGCGCCCATGCAGGGAAAACCGGGCGTGACAAAGCCGGTGTTCTGCATGTAACTGGCCGGGCCGTGCACGTTGGTCTTGGAAGCCATCGCCATGAGAAACGCGAGGTCATCGACGCACGTGGCGATGTGCGGAAAAACATTGCTCACCCAGCGGCCGCACTGGCCGTGCTGTTTCCAATCCCACGGAGGTTTCATCAGATTGCCGACGGTGCCGGTCGTGGATTCGACGCGCTCGCCGGGGTCGAACTTTTCGCCGCTGCGTTTGATGAGTTCGGGTTTGTAATCAAACGTGTCGCACTGGCTGGCACCGCCGTTCATGAAGAGTTGCACGATGCGCTTGACCTTGGCGCGATGATGCAGGCCGCCGTTGAGGTCACCATGTGGTTTGAGCGGCAATGTGTCCGCCAGCAACCCGCTCTGGCTGAGCAAATGGGTGAAGGCTATGCCGCCGAGTCCGCCGCCCAATCGCCAGAGAAATTCGCGGCGTGGTAAAGATTGTAGCCGCCGAGGTGAGGAGGCGGGCCCAGGTGTGGGTTGAGAATCCGCCTCCTCACGTCGGCGGCTACGCGGCGGTTCATCGGTGAGATGATGATTTGAAGGATTTGTTTGCATGGGATTCCTGTCAGTTCACAAACATGAATTCGTTGCCGTTTAGAATCAACCGGCAGGTGTTGGCCATGCCGTGTTTGGCGGCGTACGCCTTCAGAGCTTTGGCTTCACGGGAAGTTGGCGCGCGGCCCAGCGCCAACTCATAAGCCGCTTTGATTTGCGCGTTGAGATCACCGGCCTTGCTCACGCGTTCGGCGAAGTGTTCGCTTTGGCGAACGATGAAATGGTTGTTCAACATCGCGAGCGCTTGAAGGGAAGTCACGGACGTGTTGCGCTTCGCCGTGAGTTGCGAGGAGTCCGCGCAATCGAGTGAGTCCATGAACGGATCGGGCAGCGTACGAAAAATGAAACGATAAACGCTGCGACGATAACTTTCCTGGCTGTCCACGTTGAAGCTGGCGTAATCGACCATCGGGGTGACGTGAATGCCGGGAGTCTGAATGAACTGCTTCACCGACGGGCCGCCCATGGTCAGATCGAGCTTGCCGGTGATTTGCAGGACGGCATCACGCACCGATTCAGCGTCGAGACGCGCGCGGTTCATGCGCCAAAGATAGAGGTTGTCGGCGTCCAGTTTGGCGTAGCGCGGATTGTACTGCGACGATTGGCAAAAGACTGAGCTGGTAACAATCAGTTTGTGCAATTGCTTGAACGAACCGCCGCTGTCGCGAAACGAAACCGCCAGCCAGTCGAGCAGTTCGGGGTGAGTCGGTCGCGCGCCCATGCGACCGAAATCATTGGGCGAATCGACGAGGCCGCGCCCAAAATGATAATGCCAGATGCGGTTGACGATGGAGCGCCAGGTCAAAACATTTTTCGGGTCAGTAATCCATTTGGCGAGCGCGGCGCGACGATTGCCCTCGTCTTCGGGGTTGGCCAATTGAAATCGTGATTCGAGTCCGGGCACACAGGAAAGAGCGCCAGGCGCGGCCAGGTCGCCAGGTTTGGTTACGTCGCCACGCTTCAACAAATAAATCGGGCGTGGCACTTTTGCAGGAGTGAAATTTCCATCGGGAGTGAAATCGTTGGCCGCGGCATAGACCAATTGCGGAGGCGGCAGAACTTTGAGCTTTTGGTCGATCTGCTCCTTGCGGAAGTAGGCGGCGAGGTCAATCTTTTGCGCGTCGGTGCGCTGAGCGGGATCAATCGCCAGGACCTTGGTGATGTTATCCGGGAACGGATTTGCCTTCACTGGACGCGGCGCCGTGGTCACGGATAATCGAAACCGGCCGATCAAATGGCTGCGTCCATGTTGTTGATCGAGAACAAATGTGAGCGTCGTGCCACCGTCGAACCCGATGCTTTCCTTGGTCTCAAACACCGCCAGATGCGATTTGCCGACTTCAGGATAGATGCCCCAGGCGGTTTCGCGTTTGCCGTCGATGGCCTTCGATACACTCCAGTCCTGTTGGTTGAAATCAGCGCTGGCATTTTGCAAAGCCACCACTTTGTTGGTCGTCGTCCCGGACTTTGGCGCAACCTTCAATTGAAATTCTGAGAGGTGAAGGTTGCCGTTGTCCTGCCGGCCCGGACCTTTGTAAGGCAGGCTGTCATCGGCCAAAACTTCAAGGCGCACGGCGGTAATGTTTGTTAAATCGGTGCCCGCCACGATGGTGTAGGTGTCAACGTCCGGTTTCGTGCCGCCGGCGAGCAGCGAGAGGTCGGATAGTTTGGTCAAGGTCGCGCCGTTTGATGAGACGAAACTGACGGGGGCTAGCGTTGTCCAGATCGAAGGTCGCGAGTTCAAGGTTTTTTTCCAATCAGCGACTTCGGCTTGTGTCGCTGGAGAAAGCAGATTTTCAACAACTTTCTTGGGTCGAACGTCGAGCGCGGTTTTCTGTTTGAGCAATGCCTGCCGCGTCAGATTTGTTTTCGGATCGAGGTCATAAGGTCGCTCGGCTTTGTCCACGCCGGCGAACACCGCTTGGAGGCTGTAATAATCCGTCTGCGGTATGGGATCGAACTTGTGGTTGTGACAGCGGGCACATTGCACGGTGGTGCTGACGAAAGTGGACATCGTCGTGGTCACCATGTCATCGCGGTCGAGGTAGCGGGCGATTTTTTTATCGACGGTGTCCTCCATGATATTGAGGAGCGAACTTTCATCCCACGGGCCGGTGGCGATGAAGCCAGTGGCGACGATGCCCTGCGGATCGTCCGGATACAAAACGTCGCCTGCCAGTTGTTCCTCCACGAAGCGGGCGTAGGGTTTGTCATCATTGAAAGAGCGGACGAGGTAATCACGATAAGGCCAGGAGTTGGGACGAGGCCGGTCCTGATCATTGCCGTGAGTCTCGGCGTAGTGAACAACATCCATCCAATGCCTCGCCCAACGTTCACCGTAGCGCGGACTGGACAGCAGACGATCCACGACGCGCTCGTAAGCTTGCGGCGATTTGTCCGCCAGGAATGCGGCGACCTCCTCCGGTGTCGGTGGCAAACCGATGAGATCGAACGTTGCCCGGCGGATCAATGTTCGTTTGTCCGCCGGCTCCGATGGTTTCATCCCTTGCTCCGTGAGTTTGACCAGGATGAACGAGTCGATCGGGGTCTGCATCCATCTTGAATTATTTGCCAGCGGCACCGCCGGCTTGAGCAAAGGTCTTAAAGACCAGTGATTACTTGACCCCGCGCCTGCCAGACCGGTCCCTTTGGCGGTCGTCTGATAGACCGGGAGCGCAGTTGTGAGCAACGCCAGCAGAATCAGTTTTTCAATCGAGCAATTTGGTCGCATTCGACACCGGGATTCAACACCCTTCCTACCAAAACAGCCCGGTTACGTCGAATGATTTGTTGAAGAGGGTCACTAACCGACTGGAACTTGCCGGCAATCGTTCGTCTCTAATTGTCCGTAAGAAGGAAGATTGAATTTGCGCCGCTTACTTTAAGCTAGAAGTACGTTCCTGCAACCACGCGACATCCTCGTTGTTGGGCGATGCAACGCCGAGTTGCAATCCCACTTGCTTTCTGAGGGCAGGGCATGTGCGCGGGTCGCGCCATCTTCTGATCTCGGCGTGGCCGTCGGCAAAAGTGATGCCGGCCGCTTTGTTATGGTAGCTGGCCGGAAGAATCAACGAGCGCAGCAGCAGCGCTTTGGACATCGCAAGGAGAACGGATGGCCCTTGAGTAAACCGAAAAGCTCGACTACGGCTTGGACGGTTATTTTCGCAACAGTCCTTCTAATCGATCTTAGAATCTGGCAGTGGATCTCTCAATGAACCACTGCACGTCCCGGGGATCCCCGGCAAAGCCGTTATACTGCTGTTTCTTTACGGGCACGATGGTCAGTCCGTGCCACTTGTGAATCTCCGAATGGCCATCCGCAAAAGCGAAGCCGCAAGCGCCATTGTGGTAGCTGGCGGGCAAATCCACAAACCGTGAAGTGTCGGTCACGGCAGGAATCAGCCATCCGTCATTGATGCTGTCAGGATGTTCATCAACCAGAAGCCAGAGGTTTGCCGGCCCCGGACGGACTAGACTTGTGATTTTGATGTACTGAATATAGCTTGAGTACCAATCGTTTCTTCCCGTCTTCCTGCAATCCTGCCGATCTCCAATAAATCCGTTCATTGAGTTGCTGCGAACCCGCAGCATCATACCACCTTTCTGCTTCGCTGGGTAATTATCCGCTGGACAGTGATAGATCCCGACGTTCTTGCTGGTGTACGGACCTAATGCGGCCTCGGTTAAATTCCGCGTCTCGATGTTGTCATCGTTATTGGCATCGAAATTCTCCCACCCATCAGCCCAACTGAGGTTTGAATACGGAATTGGCTTTGTCCAGTTAGCGGTCAATGTGCGCATGTTTCTAACATCACCACCATCCCGGTTGGGGCAAAGATAATCGTTGTGGTCATTTGGATACATCAGCCAAGCTAGAGCCAACTGCTTGGTGTTGCTCATGCAGGAAATAGCCTGTGCCTTTTGCTTGGCCTTGGCCAATGCGGGTAGCAAAAGCCCCGCTAGGATGGCGATGATGGCAATGACGACCAGTAACTCAATCAAAGTGAACCCGCGTGGCTCGGGACACCGATGGCCAGTTTGGCAAAATTCAATTCTTTTCTTTCGTCGCATAATTTGAACCTTCCGTTTTCAATCCTTAACTTGGAAACAAACCACCATTACCGCAAAGCCGGTTGGGAAGCAAGTGTGCGTTTGGAGGCACACCCTCGTTCAAAAACCCGGCCAAGGCCCGGCAGGACGTTGGAGGTAATCGCAGTCTCCTCCGGAGAAGCTTTCTTGCCCAACCGACAACGCACCTACTTTCGTGGAGTCCGATCCGCGACCCAGCCATAATCCACGCTGTTGCGGGCGGAAATATTGTTAAGCCCGTTGTAGCGGACGGGATAGACGGTGCCGTTTTGGGGACCGTAATTCTTCCACTTCTTAATCTCGGAATGGCCGTCTGCAAAGCTGAACCCGCAGGCACCATTGTGGTAGCTGGCAGGAACATCGGTCCATTGGTAATAATTCGGGTTCGGCCACTTTGGGTTCACATAAAGCATGGCGTCATTGATACTGTCGGGGTGCTCGTCCACCAGCACCCAAGCAAGGCTGGGTCGCGGGTTGATTAGGTCACTCATTTTTTTCATCGGGTCGCACCAGGAAAAGGCTTTGTAGCCTTCGCCCATGGCGCCGTTCATCGAGATGCTGCGGGCGCGCGCCGACCACCCCATCCGCCGTTGCATGGTACTGACGTACTTGTCAGCCGGACATTGGAAACTTTTTGCCTGCTTCGCGATGTAAGCCCCCAGCAAGGCGAACTGATCGTCGGTCAACAGCAACGTGTTCGTGTTGTCAGTGCTGCCGTCCCAAGTGAGCCAGCCCGCACACCAGGTCTTGGCGCCGGCGTTGTCATTGATGACCAAGGAATCCTTGTTGTCATTGGCGTACATCAGCCAGGCCAGCGCCAGTTGCTTGGTGTTGTTCATGCACATGATGGCTTGGGCCTTTTGTTTGGCCTTGGCCAAGGCCGGAAGCAGCAGACCCGCCAAGATGGCGATAATGGCAATGACGACCAGCAGTTCAATGAGCGTAAAACCGCCGGCCCATCGGCACAGGGTCGCAGGCTTACGACGGGCATTTTCTTTTTTCTCATGCATAATCATTGCTTTCGGTCCGTTACTTGATACTCAGGTCCTGTATAATTAATACGGCAGAATCAGTGTTCGAGCAAGTAGGCGTTTAGCTGCACACCCCGCGAGAATCAGATCTTACTTGATCGATGAGCTTACCTGTCAGCCATCTTGTTTTTTTGCCCGCCAGTCTCCACTTAACTGCGGTGTCGCTCCAAAATGAATCGGGTGGTGGACATAGCCAGTGCGCGTTGTCAGTTCCCGCGACGCTGGTTCGGGTCTGAGTTTGGTCGAACCACCTTTTCGTTCGACCACGCTTCGTAGAGTCGGACGACGTCTTGACGTCCCTGGAATTTTTTATACACAACCCGGGCGTGAAAGCAGAATTCCCTGCCCACGACATATTGGCGTTGGAAATAAACAAAGTCCCAAGCGGGATTTCCTTGGCCGCCTCCGGAAGGAGATTGGGCGAAGCGAAGTTCAGCGTCTTTGCCAGGACGCTTGAACATCAGGACAAGAACATTTTCGCCTGACAGCCCGTAATAAAAAGGATATAAATATTCCAGGTTGGAAAATCCCTTGACCAGCTCGAGATGAAAGCCCTCATCGAACGACGGGTCCCAATCGCTGTCGGCAGGCCGATGATTTGCCGCCTGACCATGCTTTTCGGGCAAGTGTTTGATCCAACGCGGTTGTGGGTCGCCCTTCCCAAAACGGGACCGTCCGATGAAGTTGATCGCCATATCCTCAGGCGCGCTGATGTACGACGCGAAGAAAACACCGATGTAGCCGTGCTTCTTCCAGATGTCTTCGAGAGGCACGCCGCAAAACGTGAAGTTAATGCCGCCCTCGCTCAACTCGTAATCAATCCTTGTTCGCAACGGCCAGTTCGCTGTGCGGGATTGCTGCAA
This sequence comes from Verrucomicrobiota bacterium, assembly GCA_016200005.1. Lineage (NCBI taxonomy): Bacteria > Pseudomonadati > Verrucomicrobiota > Verrucomicrobiota bacterium. The sequence continues at coordinate 25,459 of JACQFP010000063.1, forward strand.
CTGCACCCGTGTTTCTGAAACCCGCATCAATTTCATCGGCGAACGACGCGGTTCGAAGATGTTCCAGCCATAAGTTTGTGAATCGCCGCTGAAAATATGTTCGAAATTCAGGCCGGCATACAGCGGAACGAAAACATTCCGCGCGCCTTCCGTACCGAGAGAAAGTTCAGAAATACCGCTGTAACCCGCGCGATGCTCCTTGCCGTAAGCTTGATTATCCGCCACGACCAGACTCAGGTTTCCTGATCGGAGGTGCGCTGTGTGCAAATCTGCCGCGTCCTCGCAGAGGCCAACTGAGACGATCCACAGCGCGACGCAAAAGGCGCCACTAGCAGTCGCAGCTCCTCCAACGAAATTCTGGTGGTACATGACTTTGCTCTAACGCTTGCTGACCGTGAAGACAAGTTCTCTTTGTAGGATGGCGCGATTGGAGAGGAGCAATCGGGCGGGCGGCGGGGGCCAGCATGACATTGTGGCTTTTAATTTCGAGACCGTATTGTAGAGTGCGCCGACAGGGAGCTTTGAGGAGCGGCCCTGTTAAATTTTATGACCAACTCCGAGGATCAAACCAGTCCGGCGCAAGGCAATCTCAAATCCACCCGCTCGCGTCCAATACGAAAATGGCCGGCGCTGGTGATTCTGCTGATCGGCGCGAGCGCATGGATTTGGGTTCGGTTTTTGCAGGACGTCGTCAACCACCAGAATCAGAATATTCAGACCGCTCAAGTCGTCGTGTTCACGTTGTTGGCTCTGCTGATCTGGTGTCTCTTTTTTTCGCGGCTGCGCTGGAGGATCCGACTTTTCGTTCTTGGCGGAGTCGTGGGAATGATTTGTCTCACAGCGCTTCTGTTCAGGATACGCGGCGTCACTGGCGATTTATTGCCGGTGCTGGAATGGCGTTGGAAAAGGCCGATCCGCTCCGACTTGGTGGCCAAACAACCAGCAGGAACTGAGAATGCGAATGCTCTCCAGCCGGAATCAATCGCCCAGACCACCAATGATTACCCGCAATTTCTAGGGCCTCACCGCAACTGCACCGTGTCCGGACCGCCACTGGCGCGGGACTGGGTAGCAACACCGCCGCAAGTTTTGTGGCGACAACCAATCGGCACCGCGTGGTCGGGATTCGCCATCGCGGGCAATTTCGCCGTGACCCAGGAGCAACGGGGCGAGGAGGAAATGGTCGTCGCTTATGAACTAAAATCCGGAAAACCCATCTGGTCTCACGCCGACAGCGCCCACTACAACACGATCATTGCTGGTGAAGGACCGCGCGCGACTCCAACCATCGTCAGCAACCGCGTTTATACACTGGGGGCGACTGGTATTCTGAATTGTCTCGATTTGTTGACGGGAAAACCGATCTGGACGAAGGACATCATCAAGGACAACCACAGCCAGGTGAATGGTTGGGGGATGAGCGGGTCGCCGCTGGTCTTCGACAAACTTGTGGTGGCCAGCGCCGGCGGGCCAAACGACCACTCGCTCGTGGCGTACGACAAGGCCACCGGGGATTTTGTTTGGGGCGGCGGGAGTGATGGAGCGGGTTACAGTTCGCCATTGCTGGCGACACTGGCAGGCGTTCCGCAAGTCTTGATCTTTAATTCCAGCGGAATCGCGGCGCACGAAATTGCGGCAGGAAAAATCTTGTGGGAATATCCCTGGCCGAAAGGTCACCCGCACATTTCCATACCGGTGCTTCTACCGGATGCTCGTGTGCTGCTTTCCAGCGGTTACGGCACGGGAAGTGAACTGTTGCAAATCAAGAAGGAAGAAAAATGGTCCGCCGCGAGGATTTGGAAATCGATTCGCTTGAAAGCCAAGTTCACCAATGTGGTTTTTCGAGACGGGTTCATTTACGGATTGGATGATGGAATTCTGGTTTGTCTTGACGCTGCCACCGGGGAACAGAAATGGAAGGAGGGCCGTTATGGCCACGGACAGGTAATTCTCGTGGGTGCATTGTTGCTGGTCATGGCCGAAAATGGCGACGTGGTTCTGATCGAGCCTGTTCCTCAGGAACATCGGGAACTGACGCATTTCTCCGCTTTGAAGGGCAAGACGTGGAATCCGCCTGCCCTGGCGGGCGACCTCCTCCTGGTGCGCAATGACAAGGAAGCCGCTTGCTACCGGTTGCCGCTGGCGAGATAACGAGCAGCACTTGGTCCGAATTCGCGGAGCTTTCCAAACCCGAAGAAAATGCCTGTTTGCAAACGGAGGCTTACTTTTCAGGCATTTTTTCCGAACCGCGCAAGATTTCCAGATAGCGTGATAGCAAGGCATACTGATCTGATTTCAGTTTGGACTTTTTGCGCATTTTCACCATCCACTCGTCCCACTCGGCTTGGTTGTATGCCGCGGGGTCGTAGAACTTGTGGCACTTGGCGCACTTGGCGGTGTAAATTTTTTTAGCGGCGGCAATCTCTTTGGGTGACAAATCCGCCGCTCTGGCCTGGCAAAAAGTCAGAACAAGCACACCGATTGAAATCGCGATCGCCGGTCGCATTACAAATCAAACCCCAGCATCAACCGGACGTTCACACGCTCGTGGCCTTCCAGTTCCAGCGATCGGTTCCCGTCGGGGTTGCCTTGAAAATTTCTGCCATAAACCTGGGGCATCACCGTCAGCGCCGCCCACCATTTCTCCTGACGATAGCTGACCACCGGTCCGACAAATAAAGCGGTGTTCTCCCACTTGCGGTACTCGGGAATCTCGTTGTGGTCGCGCACCTCCAAACCAACGGCCCAGCGCTTGTTCAGGTGCCGTGCGATGCCGAAGGTGACTTCAACCTCGCCCTCGGTGGCATGAAAGTTGTCTTCCCATTCCGTGGCGTGCGTCAAATTCAACGCCCATTTCCAATCACCATGACGCTGGCCAAGGATAATTTTCTGTTCGAGTTCGGCTTCATCGCTAGCAAAACGCGGCTCCAGATACAGCGCCAGGCCAACCCAATGCTCGGCCGGATTAAGCACGAGATAACGATTCTCCACTGAGATGCCGTCAAATCGAAACGAAGAATGATCCGTGGCCGTCGTCGGGTCGCGAAAGCTTTCCGCTTTGGTATTGAGATAGAGCGACACGGTGTAATTGTCTGTCACGCCGTACTCGAGCTCCTCGCGGATGTCCCAGCGATTGTAGTTGTCCTGGCCCACGGTCTTGGTGCGTTGCGTTCGCAACGTGACCCATTGTTCAAATTCCATCGCCCCCTCCGGCATGGTTTCGGGTTCGTAGGAGTAAGTGAAATACCGCTCGGTCGCGGAGGCAATTTGCAGCGCCAGCACGCCCGCGAGAATGCCTAACGAGCCGCCACGCCACGCCGGACGATACTTTCTTGAGTTAATAGAATCGATCATGCGTTGGGATTTTTAATGAGATTCAGTCTCACTGTCAAAGGAATTGTTTTGTCTCCAGCTTATTCAAAATGACGCGGGTGCTTCGTCGCGACCTCCCTTGGTCATTCAACCGGCTGTTAAACGACGGATCAAGGCAGCGATTGCGATGAGCAGAAACAGGTAGCCGACAATCAACCCGGCATTTGCCAGTCCCAAGCCTCCGAGCGAGGGTTCCTTTTGGATCCTGATTCGGGCCATGTGCCCACAAATGATTCCCGGAATGCAGCCGATGCCAAGTAACGACAACACCAACGAGGCAATCGCCAGCCCAGAGGTTTTGGGAACGACAGGCTCCGGCGGAGGCAAGTCCACGGCCGGCGGCGCGGCATGGGCTTCCGGTCCGGGCAGGGGAACGGTATGCGGATTGGAAATGGACAACTTCGGCAGCGGCACGGCCGGGGGCGGCGGAATAGCAATCGAATTCTGACAGGCAGGACATCGGGTCTGCGTGCCGACGTAGCTTGTATCGCAACGGATGTGCTGGCCACAGACTGGACAGGCAAATTTGAAATCGCTCATGGATTGGACTTGGAGAATTGCACACCCGGCCAAGGGCGACAATTACAATTTTTCACCACGCACCGCCGCCGACATCTAATGACGTTTAACAGTGACTTGCTCTCCGATTCGTCGCATACTTAGCTAGATTGAAGCGCATGAAAAAGACTTCTCATGTTTCTCGAAGTGGCCGTTTCGTTAGTGGTCCCGGCGCGGACGTAACTCAATTCACCGAATCCGTCTCCTTCGACTGGCGGCTTTGGCGGCAGGATCTCCTCGGCTCGATTGCCCATGCCACCATGCTCCGCAAAATCAGCGTGCTCACCAAAACCGAACACAAGGCCATCGTCAAAGGATTGGAAGCCATCGGTCAGGAAATCGCCGACGGAAAGTTTCGTTGGAAAACGGAACGGGAGGATGTTCACATGAACATCGAATCCGAACTGACCCGCCGTGTTCCGGCCGGCGCAAAACTTCACACCGGCCGTTCGCGCAACGACCAGGTGGCGCTCGATCTGCGCCTCTGGTTGCGCGATGAAATTGTCGAACTCGCAGGCGAAATACGTTCGCTGCAAAGCGCGCTCGTCAATTTTGCCGACACAAACGCCGGCGTAATCATTCCCGGCTATACGCACTTGCAACGCGCCCAGCCGGTTTATTTGGCGCATCATCTCCTGGCCTACGTTGAAATGCTGCAGCGCGATCATGCTCGGCTAAAAGATTGTTTTCAGCGCGTCAACATTTGCCCACTTGGCAGCGGCGCGCTCGCCGGCAGCACGCTCCCGCTCGACCGCGAACTGGTGGCCAAGTTGCTCGGCTTCGTTGATGCCAAGGGCAGGCCGCTCGTCACGCAAAACTCCATGGACGCCGTTAGTGACCGCGATTTTGTTATTGAATTTTGCGCCGTGGCGGCGCTGCTGGCCGTGCATCTCTCGCGGCTGGCGGAGGATTTGATTTTGTGGGCTTCGAGCGAATTCAACTTCATTAAAATCACCGACGCCTATACGACTGGCTCGTCGTTGATGCCGCAGAAGAAGAATCCTGACGTGGCGGAACTGATTCGCGGCAAGTCCGGCCGCGTCATTGGAAACCTCGTGGCTGTGCTCACGCTGCTGAAGGGTCTGCCCATGACCTACAACCGCGATTTGCAGGAGGACAAGGAGCGCCTTTTCGACGCCGCCGACACCGTGCGCGCGTCCGTACGCCTTATGGCCGCTATGCTGCGGCACACTGCTGTGAACCGCGCCGCCGGCGCCGCCGCCGCGAGCGACCCCACGTTGCTCGCCACTGATCTCGCCGATTATCTCGTGCGCAAAGGAATGCCCTTCCGCAAAGCCCACCACGTCGTCGGCGCAGTCGTGGCGCTGGCGGAGAAATCCGGCAAGCCGCTGAATCAATTGACGGTCGCAGAATTGCAATCCGTGGATAAGACCTTTGGTCGCGACGCGCTTGGCGTATTCAATTTGAAACAGGCAATGTCCCAGCGTAACCAGACCGGCGCGCCCGGCACAAAAGAAGTCGGGAGGCAGCTCGCGCGTTGGAAAAAAGTGCTGGCGTGAAGCCACCTCCCAAAATCGGCACGATGCGCGCGTTGCAGTTCGTCGTCGAGCAAAAGCATTGCATTGATTTCGCCACGGATGGGATGCCCGCCGTGTTGAGCACACCGAATCTCGTCGGCCTTCTCGAACGCACGGCGCGCCAGGCCATCGCTCCTTTCCTCGACGCAGACGAACGCAGCGTGGGCATCGAGATTGAACTCCGGCATCTCGCGCCGACGCCGCTGGGCGCGCGCGTCAACATCACCGTTCGCGTGATTCATGCGGAAGGCCGGCAGGTGACGTTTCAAGTGGAGGCGCACGATAAACACGAATTGATTTTGCGCGGCATTCACAGACGCGCGGTAGTTCGCACCGCAAGTTTTGCCCGGCGGGTTCAAGCCAAGTCATGAACGCACAGCTTCGAGAATTACTGAAGGGAACCTCGCGCTCGTTTTATCTGACGTTGCGCGTACTGCCCGCCGCCGTGCGTCCGCAAATCGGCCTGGCCTATCTGCTCGCCCGCACCGCCGACACCATTGCCGACACGGAGCTCGTCCCGCCGGCGCAACGGCTTGCGGCGCTCCACGTCTTGCGCGAGCGGATTCTGGGCGCGAGCGCCGCGCCGCTGGATTTCGGCGAACTCGCCCGCTCGCAAGCGGCACCTGCCGAACGCGCGTTGCTGGAGAATGTGGAGTTTGCGCTAGTTGCGCTCCGCGATATGTCTGCCGACGACACCAAACTGATCCGCCCCGTGCTCGATACCATCACGAGCGGGCAGGAGTTGGATTTGCGCCGATTCGCGCCGTTGGAGTCCAAACTTCAGCGCGCGGCGGACAAGCTAAAGCTTGAACTCCAACCTCAACCAATCATTGCGCTCCAAACCGATGCTGAACTGGACGACTACACCTATCGCGTCGCCGGTTGCGTCGGCGAATTTTGGACGAAGCTGTGCCGCGCGCATGTTTTCCAGAACTCAAAAGTGGACGACGCCAAGCTTTTGGCGGATGGCATTCGCTTCGGCAAGGGCTTGCAATTGGTGAACATCCTTCGTGACCTGCCCGTGGACTTGCGCAAGGGACGTTGTTATCTGACTTCGGACTCGCTGGCGGAGATGAGATTGAAACCGGCCGATTTGTTGCAACCGGCGAACGCCACGAAGTTCCGCCCACTCTTCACCCGCTATCTCGAGCTTGCGGAATCGCACTTGGCGGCGGGCTGGAATTACACAAACGCAATTCCAGGTCTTCATGTACGATTACGCCTGGCCTGCGCCTGGCCGGTGTTGATCGGAATGAAAACCCTGGCGCGGCTGCGCCAAGGAAATGTCCTCGACCCGCAGCAACGCATCAAAATCACCCGCGCAGAAGTGAAAGCTCTGATCCTCCGTTCGATGGTCGCTTATCCTTGGCCGCCTGCTTGGAAACGACTGTTCCGCGATTCCGGTCATTGACCCACAATTCACCTGTAATAGCTGTTGCATCGCCAGCCAAATTAAAGTATTAAAACCGTATGCAGATTCCAAAATTCCTTTCGATAATTTGCGCCGCTGCGCTTGGCGCGACCACGCTAAACGCCCAGCGAGCTGACACCGATGAGCAGATCAAAGCTCGCGAGCTGTTGCGCCAGAAAATGGCCGAGCTTGACGCCAAACAACCAGCGACGCAGTCGCAGCCACCCGCGCCTCTGTCACCCGAACCGGCAAAACCACCCCAAAAACCAAAGGCCAAGAAGGCGGCTACAAAACCAGCTCCGGTCTTTGCGCCCGTTCCCAACCAACAATTTCCAACCCGGGAATTCTCCGGCGCGCCGCCGCTGACACCTCCCGCGAAGCCGGCGACTGAAACAGCGCCTCCGCCCGCAGCCGTTCCACCTGCAGTCACACCGCGACCAGCGGTCAAGGCCCCGGCGCCTTCCGCACCAGTTGCCGCACCAGCACCGGCCAGGACGGTGGTTCGCGCGTCTGCGCCAGTCGTGAGCACGGCTCGATTAAGTGCGGAAGATGAAGCCAGAGTGCGGGCAGCTTTGCATGAACACATGGGCGCCGCCGGATCTGCTGCGACAACCTCTGACACTCTGTTTCAGAGTGGAGGCAGGACATCCACCACCAAGGCGAGGCAACCGAGAATGGAGGATCACGTTTTTTCCTCTCCGGCCTCACTCCAGTCACCGATCCCCTCAAGTATTTCAAGTTCCAAGCAACAAAGTCTCGCGGAGTTGCTGTCGCTTTACAGAGCCAACGCGATTACTCCCGATGAATACCACAAGCGCCGCGCCCAGATTCTCAGCCAGCCTTAGCCGCAACTCTTGTCGTCAACCCGCCGGGTCGCAACCCGGCGGGTTTTTTTTATTCCGGCACTTTGAACTTTGAACTTTGCGCTTCGCTTTGGCATAACTACGCGCCATGCATGATTTTTGTTATGTCGGTAACCAACTATTCTGCGAGGGCATTTCCGTCGCTTCACTCGCGAGAAAACACGGCACGCCGCTTTACGTTTACTCCCAGCACACGCTGACCGATCATTTTCAAAAACTCGACCAGGCCTTGTCGCCGCTGCCCCACCTCGTCTGCTTTGCGATGAAGTCGAACTCAAATCTCTCCGTGTTGCGGACGCTCGCCAATCTCGGCAGCGGGTTTGACATTGTGAGCGCCGGCGAATTGCAACGTGTCATCGCGGCGGGCGGCGATCCGTGCAAATCCATCTTTGCCGGCGTGGGGAAGACGGAGCAGGAAATCGAGTTTGCTCTCCGACACGGTGTTTATTCATTCAATGCGGAAAGCGAACCGGAACTCACCCGCATCAATCGCGTCGCGGCCCGCTTGCGGACAATCGCGCCGGTCGCCGTGCGCGTGAACCCGAACGTCGATGCGGGAACGCACGCCAAGATCACCACTGGTACGTATGAGAATAAATTTGGCATCGCCTTCGAGCACGTCGATGGTGTCTATGCTCGAGCCAGCCGGTTGAAAAACCTTCGCCTGCACGGCGTGCAGATGCACATTGGCTCACAACTGACCGACGTCAAGCCGTTTGAACAGGCCGTGCGCAAAGTGCTGCCCCTAGTGAAACGATTGAAGGAGAAGTACGCACTGGAGTTTTTCAGCATCGGCGGCGGCTTGGGGATCGTTTATCAGCCGGCGCTGGAAAGCGGCTCGGTCGCGTGGTGGAAATCGACCAGGGCGCAGAACATCCTCACGCCGCAAAAATACGCCGATCGGCTCGTCCCACTGCTGCAACCGCTTGGCTTGCGGATTTTGATTGAGCCGGGCCGGTTCATTTCCGGCAACGCCGGCATTCTCGTGACGCGGATTGAATACGTGAAGCGAACCGGGAGAAAGAATTTTCTCATCGTCGATGCGGCGATGAACGATTTGATCCGCCCGGCTTTTTACGAGGCGTATCACGAGATCGTGCCGCTCGTCCGCAAGGGCGGAAGATTGATCCGCTCGGATGTCGTCGGGCCGGTCTGCGAATCGGGAGATTTTTTTTGCAAAGACCGTCCATTGCCAAAAGTTGGCGAAGGAGACTGCCTCGCCTTGTTGAGCGCCGGGGCTTATGGCTTCGTCATGGCTTCCAACTACAACACTCGTCCTTTGGTGGCGGAGGTCTTGGTCAATGGTCGCCGGTCGGCAGTTGTGCGCCAACGCCAGCCAATAAAAGACATTTGGGCGGGGGAAAAGGTGGCGGTGTGGTTGAGATGACGCACGAGGTTTGGGCTGCTGGGCAAAACTAATCCGCCCCTCCTTTTGCCTTTGGCAAATTTGTCGGTTGCTGCCATAGTCTGGCCACCGTCGCCATGAAGAATCATTCTCTGAGCACCTACGACAAGGTGGGAGGGTGCCTCCATTTCGCGCCGGCGCTTCGCCAGATTCCCGTCAGGGCGGCGGCGGACGCAAATCCCAAACGTAACTGACATGATCCTGGCTCCAATTGATTGGGTCATCATCGTGGTGTACCTCGTGATCTGCATGGGCGCAGGCTTGTGGATGCGGCGGTTCGTGCGCGGCGTCGAAGACTTTGCCGTCGCTGGCCGCGAAATGGATGTGAATCTGGGGATCGCCTCACTGGCCGCCACGGAGTTGGGTTTGGTGACGGTCATGTACACCGCTCAACTCGGTTTTGAGAAAGGGTTCGCGGGCGCGACGGTCGGCATCATCATGGCGTTGGCGATGTATTTCGTCGGGCGAACGGGATTTGTGATCGGACCGTTGCGCAAGTCCGGCATCATGACGATCCCCGAACTTTTTGAAAAACGATTCGGCAAGGAGGTGCGCTGGCTGGCTGGTTTGTTCGTGGTGCTGGGCGGCGTACTGAACATGGGGGTGTTCCTGCGCGTAGGCGGAGAATTTCTGGTTCACGTGACCGGATTGCCGGTTTATTGGCTGGAACTGATTATGATCGGCCTGCTCGCGTTGGTGCTGCTCTACACCATCTTGGGCGGGATGCTGTCCGTGCTGGTGACGGATTACCTGCAATTCCTCATCATGGGATTGGGCATCGTCATCACTTCGCTGTGGGTGATCCACGACCTTGGTTGGAATACGCTCGTTGAAAAACTTTGGCTGAGTTACGACGGCTCACGCGCCAACGCGCCGCTGCTTATGAAGTCGCATCCCTTCAATCCATTTCATTCGAGCAGTCTGGGTTGGGGTTACATTTTGTGGCAGGTGATGTTTCAACTCGCGGTCGTCACGACCTGGCAGACCACCATCTCGCGCGTGCTCTCCGCCAAGGGTGAGGAGACGGCCAAACGGATGTATCGGCGCTCGGCATTTTATTTTGTCGGAAGGTTCGCGCTACCGGTGTTGTTCGGTGTCGGCGCGTTCATTCACTTCAGCTACGGCAATGGCTTGTCCGCCGGTCTGGACAGTCGTACGGCGATGCCCGCTTATCTCGCCACCATTCTGCCGGCGGGCATCATGGGTCTGGTCATCGCGGCGATGCTGGCGGCCGAGATGTCCACCGACAGCGGTTACCTGTTGACGTGGGCGACGGTGATTTACAACGATCTGCTCATGCCTTTTGTCAAACGACCACTCTCGAATCAACCGCGACTGTTGATCACGCGCGGGTTGGTCGGTGCGATCGGAGTGTTCCTGGTTTTCTACGGGTTGCTCTACGAACTCAAAGGCAACGTGTGGGATTATCTGGCGGTGACGGGAAACATTTATCTGGCAAGTGTCTTCACCTTGTTGGTGGCCGGACTCTATTGGCCACGGGCAAACCGATTCGGCGCGTTCGCCGCGTTGGTCTTGGGTGCCGTCGGCCCGATCAGTTTCCTGTTGCTTGGGAAAAAATATTCGATTGCGCCTGAAGTGGCGGGGACGTCATCATTTGCGCTGGCGTTCATCGGAATGATCATCGGCTCGCTGGCGACAGCAACCCGTGCCGCCAAACCGGAGGCGGCTTCATGATAATGTTTATCCTATCCATCGTTTTTTGGACGTTGATTGTGTTCGCATCCATCGCTTGGTACGCCTTTCTTTTGTTTTACGTGGGAGCGAAGGCAGGCCGTGAAATCAAGGCCATGACCAAGACGTTGGAGGATCGCAACGCGGCTGAGAAAAAAGATTAAAAAGTCGTGCCACGCGCGGGACTTTAGATTAGTCTAGCGTCGTATTTCCAAAACCGTGGTCGCCCAGTCGTAAACTGGCGCGCCGTGGATAAAACAAGAACCATCAATTCGGATCAAACTATGCCAGAAAAAATTGGATTCGTCGGCGTCGGTCGGATGGGCGGCAACATGGCGCGTCGTCTGAAGGAGTGCGGTTACCCAATCGCGGCGGTCTATGATGTCAACACCGCTGCCGCGCAGGCGCTCGCCCAGGAACTCGGGTGCGAAACCGCCACCGCGCCCAAACAAGTGACGAAACTCTCGGATGTCATCATCACCGTCGTGACCGATGACAAGGCGATGAAAAAGATTTTCAACGGCGGCCTATTGTCGCGCGCCAAGGGAAAGCTCTTCATCAACTGCGCCACCATCACGCCGTCGGTTCACGTGTGGGTCGAGCAAAAGTGCGAGAGCAAAGGCGCAAGTTCGCTGGAAGCCTGCATGGCCTCGAGCATCACGCAAGCGCGACAGGGCACGCTTTATCTCATGTGCGGCGGCAAGGCGGAAGTTTTTGAGCGCGCCAAGCCGTTGCTTGAAAAACTTAGCGACGACGGCAAATTGCTTCGTTACGTCGGGTCGGCCGGAAAAGCCGCGCAAGTCAAGGCATTGGTCAACATGGTGATGAACATCAACACCGCCGGTCTGGCCGAAGGCCTTGGTTTGGGTGCCGCGTTGGGACTCGATCTGCCCCTGCTGCGGGAAGTGTTCTCCCAAACCGGCGCGAACTCCCGCGTGCTGCAAACCGACGGTGAAGACATGCAGAACCGCGACCACTCCTGTTTCTTTTCCGCCGCGCACGCCGCCAAGGATTCCGGCATCGCGCTCAAGCTCGGCAAGGCGCAAGGTCTTGTCCTGCCGCTCGCCAACGCCACCAAGAAACAATACGACCGCATGGTGGAGAAAGGGCTGGGCGAACTGGATAAATCGGGCATCGCCGAGTTGACGTTCAAAGACCGGCGCGGCAGCGAGTGACGCCGCCGCCGGTTGCAACAAACAGAAAGTTTTATGCCCAACCTTTACAATAAAGACACGAACGAGTTCGTGGGGATAATCACCGAAGACCAGTTGGATTTCCTGAAGGCGCAACTGGAGGAGGAATCCGCCGAGGACACCGACTATTATCTTAATCGCGATACGCTTGAGCTGTTCGAGCGACAGGGTGCCGATGCCGGTTTGATGGAACTGCTTCGCCGAGCCATGGGCGACAAGGAAGAGGTCGAAGTCCGTTGGGTGAGCTAGCGAATCGCCATGAGCCTGCCCTACTTTTGAAGGGAGGGTGGTGACAATCTAATCAAAATGGCGGGGAATTGTTGTGAGCGAGAATTTGTTTCCTTCTGGACCGTGGGTGGGATTCTATAACTACAGTCCCAACGACAAGCACAGGATGGAGTTGGATCTCGCGTTCGCCAACGGCAAATTAAGCGGCGCTGGCCGCGACGATGTCGGACCGTTCGTCATTAAAGGCGGCTACGACGCGAACACACTTGAAAGTTCCTGGATCAAGACTTACACCGGGTCACATGCGGTTTTCTATCGCGGCTTCCGAGAGGGTAATGGAATTTGGGGAGCGTGGGACATCGGGCCGCTCAACCACGGCGGATTCCACATCTGGCCGCGGCGGGCGGGTGAAGGCGAGGAGCAGAGCGAAGTAACCGAGGCGGAACAACCGCTTGCGGCCATCGGAGAAGAAATCGCGCTGCGGCGCATTGGCAACGAGCCGTGATGCCACCCCGAATCAACAAACCGATCCTACGCCACATCGCCAATCTCTGGACGCTGGTCTGGCATCCCACGAAGAAACGAGAATGGTCGTTGGAACGGAAACTCCGCGCGGTCAAGGAAGCCGGCTTCGATGGCTTCACCACACAACTTACTCCGGCTCACAAGAAGTTGGGCGATAAACTCGGCCTCATCCGCGTCGGTTATTTTTCCTCTGGTAATCCCGCTGAGTTCGCCGCGTTGCTGCGACAACAAAAGGACGCGGGCGCGCATCACATCAACGTCCAACTTGCCGATCACGACACGCCAACCGATGTCGCCATTCGGCTGACGAAGCGGTTGATGATCGAAGCCAAAAAGCTGGACGTTGAGACCGCCGTGGAAGTGCATCGTGACACCTGCACCGAGACGCCTGAAAAAACCTACGCGCTGGCCGACGGTTATCAGCGAGCCACGGGAGAGTTGTTGCCGATGACGTGGGATTATTCGCACCTCGCCATTGTCAAACATCTGTTGCCGCCGTATTGGGAGCGGCTCGGCGTGCGACCGGATTTGATTCTGCGCGCGCAACAGTTTCATTTCCGTCCCTTCAACGGCCATCATTGCCAGGTGCCGGTTACCGATGGGCGAGGCAGATTGACGCCGGAAGTCCTGGACTATCTGCCGTTTGTCGAAAGGGTGATGGAGACGTGGTTGGCCGCGGCGACGCCGGGTCGGGAAATGTTCGCCGTGCCGGAGATGGGACCGCTCTGGCTCGGCTACAATTTGCATTGCCTTCCCAGCAGTTGGGAAGACGCTAAAGTCCTGAGGGTCGAAATTGAAAAATGCTGGCAAAAAGCGTTGAGAAGGTGGAAGCTTTTTCCATGAATTCCCGACAACGAATCCAAGAAGTTTGGAACGCGAAGCTGAACGCCGCCATCCCGTTTGGCTTTGGGCAGGCCAAGCCAAGGCATTTCCGAGACATGGCCGTTCCAGCGTGGCGAAAATTTTTTTCTGGAAAAGAAACGGGGTTGGACGAGGTTTTGCCTCCGTCTCTTCCTTGAGATTCAAGAATATGATGAGCCGACTTGCCTCCCACCCCGCCACCACCGGCTCCGAGCTTACGCTCGCTGCCGACGTCGAGTCGTTCTATCACCTGGCGCACGGTGAACACACTGGCAAGGCCTGCCAGGGCACGGCGTGTTTCGCCGCGCGCCATCTCAACCCCGCGCTCTGGACTGAGGCGAACGCGCAGAATCCGCGCGTCTATTGTCTCGGCGAATGTTTCGCCGCTCCCGCGAAGGGCCAGACGCATCCGCGACCGCCGGTCAAAGTTTTCTCCCGCCACGGGATCGTGTTGGGCCGCATCGCAGCCGGCGGCGCGCGCACGCTCGCGGCGTATGAAAAGCTGGGGGGCTACGCTGCGCTCCGGAGGGCGCTTGAGCAGTCGCCTGAACAAATTCTGGCGGCCGTCGAAACCTCCGGCTTGCGCGGTCGCGGCGGCGCTGGCTTTCCCGCCGGACGCAAATGGCGTGCGGTCGCATCACAGCCGCCCGGCGAAAAATACGTCGTCGCCAACGCCGACGAAGGCGATGCGGGCGCTTACATTGACCGCTACCTGATGGAGGACGATCCGCATGCGCTCATCGAGGGCATGATCCTCGCGGGCTACGCGGTCGGCGCGAGCAAGGGTTACATCTACGTGCGCATCGAATATCCGCTGGCCGACACGGTGATGCGCGCGGCCATCGCTGAAGCGCGCGCGGCGGGTTGGCTTGGACCGCGGGTCGGCGGAAAGAATTTCGCTTTCGATCTTGAAGTCTATACCGGCCACGGCAGCTACGTTTGCGGCGAGGAGACTTCGCTGCTCCGTTCCATCGAAGGCAAGCGTCCCGAAGTCATGGCGCGCCCGCCCTATCCGACCGAGCGCGGCCTGTTCGACAAGCCGACCCTCCTCAACAATGTCGAGACCCTCGTCAACGTGCCGTGGATCGTTACTCACGGCGGCGCGGCGTATGCAGAGCTGGGCTTCTCGAAGAGCCGCGGCACGAAAGCGCTCTCGCTCAATTCGCTGTTCAACCGCCCCGGCCTTTACGAAGTCGAGTTCGGCGTCACCGTGCGCCACATCGTCGAGGAAATCGGCGGAGGCTTGCGCGGTGGCGGCAAACTCAAGGGCGTGCTCATCGGAGGACCGATCATCGGCATGATCCCGCCGCACCTGATTGATACGCCGCTCGGTTTCGAGGAACTCGCCGCCATCGGCGCGGGTGTCGGTCACGGCGGGGTGGTGGCGTTCGATGAACACACGTCCATTCCCGCGCTCGTCGAGCACGTCTTCTCGTTTGGCGCTTACGAGTCGTGCGGCAAATGCACGCCGTGCCGCAGCGGCAGCGGACGCATCGAGGAAATCTTCGCCAACGCCTGCGCTGGCGACGCGACGAAGGCCGACTTGCAGGAGTGCCGCGACCTGGTCGTCGCGCTCAAGCTCGCCAGCCTTTGCGGCCATGGCACCGGCCTCGCGCGCTTCGCCGAGTCCATCCTCAATTACTACCCCCAGGAGATCGAGCCATGCTTCAAGTAACTATCAACGGCCACTCACACCAGTTCCCCGAGGGCCTCACCATCAACCAGGCCCTCCAGCAGATCGCCGTCGAAGTGCCGACGCTCTGTCACGACGATCGGCTCGAACCTTACGGCTCGTGCCGGCTCTGCACGGTCGAGGTCAAGGGCGTGAACGGGCTCGTGACCGCGTGTAACACGCAACTCCGCGACGGCATGGAAATCCTCACGCACTCGCCCGACGTGCAGGGCGTGCGCAAGACGTTGCTCGGATTGATCGCGAAGGATTATCCGGCCGAGGCCGTCGCGCAATTTCCTGACAAACAATTTCACCGCTACCTCCGAGAATATGACGTGAAGGCCCGCGGCTCGCGCACCGCGCCATCGCCAGCGGTGCCGTTCATGAAGGACGCCACGCACCCCTACATCAACGTGGACATGTCGCAATGCGTGACGTGCTACCGCTGCGTGCGGATTTGCGAGGAAGTCCAAGGGCAATTCGTGTGGAAGGCGTGGAATCGCGGCGACCAGACGCGCATCGGGCCGGTGCGTGGCGTAACATTGCAGGACGGCGGCTGTGTCAGTTGCGGCGCGTGCGTGGATACCTGCCCGTCCGGTGCGTTGGAGGATCTCACCTTGCTCAAACGCGGCGTGCCGACGGACTGGACAAAAACCATCTGCTCCTACTGCGGCACCGGGTGCGAAATGAACGTCGGCACGCGCGACGGGCGGATCACGACGATCCGTCCGTCGATGGAAGGGCCGAGCAACCACGGCCACGCGTGCGTGAAAGGCCGCTACGCCTTTGACTACGTCTATTCCAAGGACCGCATCACCTCGCCGATGATCCGCCGAGCTGGCCAGTGGCAGAAGGTCAGTTGGACCGAGGTCAACCAGTTCACCGCGGACCGCCTGCGCGAAGCCGCCGCGAAGCATGGGCCGGACAGCATCGGGCTGCTCAGCTCGGCGCGCGGTACCAACGAGGAAAATTACGTCGCGCAGAAATTCGCGCGCGTCGTCCTCGGCACCAACAACATCGATTGCTGCGCGCGCGTCTGCCATTCACCCACCGCCGCCGCGATGAAGATGACGCTCGGCACCGGCGCCGCCACCAACTCTCTCGATGATATCGAGATCGCCCGCACGATTCTCGTCGCCGGCGTCAATCCCACCGATGGACATCCCGTCACTGGCGCGCGCATCAAGCAAGCCGCGCGTCACGGCGCAAACCTCATCATCGTCGATCCGCGCGAGATCGAGCTGTGTGAGTTCGCGACCCTGCACCTTCAACTTCACGCCGGGACGAACGTCGTGCTTTTCAATGCCATCGGCGCCGCGATCATCGACGAGGGACTCGTTGATGAGGAGTTCATCCGCACACGCCTCACCGAATACGCCGAGTATCGCGAGTTCATCCGCGAGTTTCTCCCCGAGAAGGTCGAGCACATCTGCGGCGTGCCCGCGGCGAAAATCCGCGAAGGCGCGCGGCTCTACGCGACCGCGAAACCTTCGCTCAGCGTCCATGGTCTCGGCATGACCGAGCACATCCAGGGCACCGAGGGCATCATGGCGCTGGTCAATCTCGCGCTCATCACCGGCAACATCGGCAAGCCCGGCACCGGCATCAACCCGCTGCGCGGCCAGAACAACGTGCAGGGCGCGCCGCACATGGGTTCCGAGCCGAAGCTCCTCGCCGGTTACGTGCCGATCACCGAAGCGCGGGAGAGGTTCGAGGCCGCGTGGCACGTCCCGCTCCCGACCAACCCCGGCATCAACATGATCGAGATGATGGACGCCGCCGACGCCGGGAAGCTGAAGGTGCTTTGGTCCATCGGCTACGACATCGTGATGACGAACCCGAACATGCACTTCACGCGGCGCGCGATGGAGAAGCTCGATCTCGTCATCGTGCAGGACATCTTCATCAACGAAACCGCGAAGGAATTCGGCGACGTCTTCCTGCCCGCCGCGTCGTCGTTCGAGAAGGACGGCACCTTCATGAACGGCGAGCGCCGCATCCAGCGCGTGCGCCGCGCCGTGCTGCCGCAGGGCGAGGCGCGCTCCGATTGGGAGATCGTCTGCGACATCGCCAAGCTCATGGGCAAAGGCGAGCATTTCGCCTATAAGAGCGCCGAGGAAATCTGGAACGAAGTCCGTTCGCTCTGGCCCGAAGCCGCCGGCATCAGCTACGCGCGCATGGACAAGCTCGGCGGCCTCCAGTGGCCGTGCGTTGACGAGAACGACCCCGGCACCGGCACGTTGCACACGGATCATTTCACGCACGGAAAGACGACTGCGCTGCGCCGCATCGAATACGTCGCGCCACCGAAGCTGACCACGAAGGAATATCCGTTCCTCCTCACGACCGGCCGCAATCTCTACCAATACAACGCCGCGACGCAGACTGCCCGCACGCCCAATAACAGCTTGCACGCCACCGATTACCTGCAGCTCTCCTCCTCCGACGCTGCCCATCTCGGTCTGAGCGACGGCGAGATCGTCCGCCTCCGTAGCGAACAGGGCGCGGCCGATTTGCCCGTGCAAATCAGCGACCACGTCAAACCCGGCGAAGTCTATACGACGTTCCACTCCACGCGCGTCTTCCTGAACCAGATTACCACCTCGCACCGCGACCGCTACACGAAGACGCCTGAATACAAGGTCACCGCCGTGCGCATCGAGAAGCTTGAACCCGTCGCCGCGAAATAATGAAGAAACCGCTGGATGGCCAACCCGCGGGCGAGGCGCTTCCCCCTCTCCCCTTCGGAAGAGGAGAGGGTCAGGGTGAGGAGTCGCGCGGCAACCCACCGGCTGGCGGACTTACCCCCTCACCCCGGCCCTCTCCCCCTCGGCGGGGGAGAGGGAGAATAGCGCGCACGGCTCTTGAGTCTGTCGTCCCTCCCAAGTATTCCCCAGGAACAAAGCCGGCAGTTGACAGCGCGGCTGCGAGCGCCACAAAGATCGTGCGGTGGAAGGCCGGCCGGGCCACGCGCCACACCGATCAGGTGGCCCGCGAAGAGCCGCTGGAAATCCGCGTGCAGGGCCGCAGCGTGGCAGTAACGATGCGCACGCCGGGTCACGACCGCGAACTGGCCGCCGGATTTTTGCTGACGGAGGGAATCATCCGTGACCGTCATGACGTGGTGGAAATCCTCCATTGCCGCGCAGCGGCGGCGCCCGACAACACGCTCAACGTCTTCCTTTCCGCGTCGCTCAAAGTGGATTTCGCGCAACTCACGCGGCATGTGTTTGCCACGTCGAGTTGCGGGCTGTGCGGCAAAGCATCCATCGCGGCGGTGCATCAGCACTTTCCGCCGGTGAAATCGCGCTTAAGGCTCGCGGCGAAAACGGTGGCGGGATTGCCAGCAGTCATGCGCGAGGCGCAACGGACGTTTGCCCAGACGGGCGGGCTGCACGCCTCGGCGGTGTTTGACGCGGCGGGAAACTTGATCGTCCTGCGCGAAGACGTGGGCCGGCACAACGCGCTCGACAAAGTGCTGGGGCACGGCTTGCTTGAAAGTAAACTGCCGTTCGATTCGCACATTCTGCTGGTCAGCGGCCGGACCTCGTTTGAGATCATGCAAAAGGCACTGGCGGCGCGGATTCCAATCGTCGCCGCCGTTTCCGCGCCGTCGAGTCTGGCGGTGGATTTCGCGCGGGAAAGCGGCCAGACGCTGATCGGATTTCTCCGCGGTCAGACCATGAATATTTATTCCCATCCGGAAAGGATAGTCGCAAAAACGAAACGGATAAATTCCCGTTGACCCGACCCATTCGGTTTTCTAAGCTCGCCGCGTTATCCAACAAAACAAAACTATCTCACAAACTATGAATACAATTGTTCCTCTCATCAGTTCCGGCGTGGCCGGTCCGCTCGGTGTGATTCATCTGCCCCGACTTTGGCTCAAAGCTTCGCTCGAAGCGCGCGGCAAACTCGCCCCCGGCTATCCCGGCGCCGGCAAAGGCTATGACCAGATGGTCATCGACGGTGTGGGCCTCAACCGCGACGCCGTGCTCAAATTCATCAAAGACACGCGGCCGACTTATCCCCAATTCGAAGCCTGGGTGAAAAAGAACGCCACCAAGCTCGACAAAGGCTCGGTGGACAAACTCAACGCTTCCATCCGCGGCTATATCCACGATGACGCCACGCGCAAATCCATCCTAAGCGCCAACGGCATACCTGATGATGCCGCCGCCCCCAAAGATGCGGTGAATCTGAACAACCTCGACGACTGGAAGGAATTCCACGAAGCCGTGTTGAAGCACTAAACGGTCGTATCGAACAAGAAACCGGCGCAGGTTTTGCCCTGCGCCGGTTTTTTTATTTTCCAATTGGGCGGAGGTGGTTTGGCGAGGGGGCGGCGCTGATTTTGGACTTGGAATGGACCGATGAATGATGTATCAACACATTACTCCAAAATGTAATTGTTACCTGAGCTTTAACGCCGTAACTGTTATGAAAAACTTATTCTCCGCTTGGGCGGTCTGGCTGGCGCTGTTCTCGCTCTCAACCCTCAACTCTCAACTCTCAACCGTCCTCGCCCAAGGCAGCCTCACCCCGCCTGGACCACCCGGCGAGACAATGAAGTCGCTCGACCAGATTGAAGCGCGCACGAGCGTGAATTCCAACAATACACCAGGCGATGGCATTTCAGCGTTCAAGATCACAAACTCGGGCTCGTATTACCTGACTGGCAACATCACGGGCGTCAGCAACCTGCACGGCATTAGCATCACCGCGGCCCGAGTGTCGCTTGACTTGAACGGCTTTTCGCTGATTGGTGTACCTGGCTCGGTGGATGGCATCAATGCCACGAATGGCGCCGGCCTCGCCGCGGGGTTGGTGGTCCGCAACGGCACCGTTGCCGGGTGGGGTGGCAGCGGCATTAATGCTCAACCCGGCGCGCCGGGTGCCGAGTTTTCCAAACTGCGGCTGCTGACTAATGCTCTGAACGGCTTGAAGGCCACCGGCGCGGTGATCTCCGATTGCGTCGCGGAGGGGAACACGTCCGGCGCGTTTACGAATTACGCAATCACGGTGAACGGCTCGCGCATCGTCAACTGCATCGCGAAGACCAATTACAACGGCATTCAAGGCGGCAATGGCAGCACCATTGAAGGCTGCGTGGCCAACGACAACGCCTTCGGCTTTCTGGCCGGCGACTCAACGGTGACCCATTGCACCGCCTTCAACAACAGCGCAGATGGCATGTACCTGTTCAACAACTGTCGTGTCATCGGCAACCTCATTGATGGCAATGGGAAAGGCAAAGGCATCGAAGCGGCCGGGGGCAGTTCAGGCAACACGCTGGATGGAAACATGCTCGTCGGCAATCCGACCGCAGGCATCCTGCTGACCAATGCGGGCGTGTTGAACAACTTTGTAATTCGCAACAGTGTTCGCGGCGCAGGAGCAAATAATTATTTGACCGGCACGGGCAACAGCTTCGGCCCGATCATCAACGTCGCGGGCACGAACGACATCTCCGGCGTCACGAATGCGAATCATCCTTGGGCAAACTTTTCGTACTGAATCTCAACCTTTCGCCATTATGAAACTCAAAACTCAACGCCTTTTAGTTATTGGGTTATTGGGAATCCTCGCCGTCTCCGCCAATCTTTCGCCCCGCGCCGAGGCCGCTCTGCGTACCTGGACCGGTGCCGCGGCCAACGACAGCCGGTGGACCACCGCGAACAATTGGAGCAACGGCCCGCCAGTGGCCGGCGACGACTTGCTGTTCCCCGGCGGAGCCGCGCATCCCAACAACAACAACGACTATGCACCCGGTACCACGTTCAACTCGATCATCTTCTCGGGCACGAATTACTCGATAGGTGGCAGTTCCCTCGCTCTCAACGCCGGCATCATTGCGACGAACGTGGGCGCGGCAAACACGGTGAACAATGCGCTCGTTCTGAATTCCAACCAGACCTTCACGGTCAGCATCGGAAACGCGAACTTCTCCTTCTTTGGACCGATTGATACGAGTGGAAAAGACCTGACGTTCGCCGTCACCGCGCCCTCGCTGGCCCCGATCAGCGCCGGAATCACCGGCACCGGTGGATTGATTAAGACCGGCAGCGGGACAGTGTCTTTGAACGTCAGCAATTCCTTTTCCGGAACGGTTCAACTGAACGAAGGATTCATCAACATCAGCGACGGGAGCTCATTAGGCAGCACGAGCAGCAGCACCACTGTTGCGAACGGCGCGTCGCTGATTTTGCTCAACTCCATCACGGTCGCCGAACCGCTGGTGCTGTCCGGCACGCTCAGAACTGTCGGCAGCAGCACAAACACCTGGACCGGCCCGATTACACTGGCTTCGGCGGGCGCGCGCATTGTGAGCGACACCTCCTCCCAATTAATCATCAACGCGGTCATCACCGGGACCAACGGCTTCAGCAAAGGTTCACCGGGGGCACTCACTTTGAATTCGAACAATACTTACACCGGCACAACAGTCGTGAGCAACGGCACACTCATCGTGAACGGCAACCAACCGGATAGCGCGATCGTTTTTTATCAAGGCACCGTTGGCGGCAAAGGCGCTGTCGGAACCATCACCGCAGGCGGCAACGGAGGAAAAACGCTCAGTCCCGGCCACAACGGTCCCGGAATTCTTACGTGTAACAATTTAGCGCTGGATATTCTCACCGCGTTGCCGGTCGAACTGAATGGCACGGCTCCGGGAGCTGGCTACGATCAACTCAACGTCAACGGTACTGTGCTGTTAAACAACCCCACTCTCTCGGTGACACTCGGCTTCACACCCGCGCCCAGCGACACTTTCGTGATCATCAACAACGACGGCACCGACGCCATCAGTGGGATCTTCGCCGGCCTGCCGCAGAACGCGCTGCTCACCAACGGCGCGACCATCTTCCGCTTTAGCTACGCGGGCGGCGACGGCGACGACGTGACCCTGACCACGACACTGGGCGCGCCATCTTCCACCCTCACATCCATTGTCAGCCTGACCAACGGCTTTGCGTTGCTGACCGGCCAGGGACAATCGAATCTGACCTACGCAGTGCAGGCCGCGACCAACCTTGCTCCGCCAACCGTGCGGACCCCACTCGGCGGCGCCGCCGCAGACGCCAGTGGTGTGTATCAGTTCACCGACACGAACGCGCCATCCTTCCCCGTGCGCTTTTATCGCTCGGTATCGCCGTGACACACTCAAACCAAAGACAACCAAGAACTATACTATGAAAACGAATCGAAACACGCGGCTCGCGACCGTGCTGCTATTGCTCTCAACCCTCAATCTTCAACCCACAACCGTGTTCGCCCAAGGCAACCTCACGCCGCCCGGCGCGCCCGCGCCCACGATGAAGTCGCTGACGCAGATCGAGCCCCGGATTGATTTGCAGAATGCCCCTGCCTCAGCGGTGACCACCACCGATCCGAACTATCACTTCATCATCACGCAGCCGGGTTCGTATTACTTGTCCGCGAACCTCGGTGTCACGAAGACGCACGGCGTCCAGATTAACGCCGCAGGTGTGAGCTTTGACTTGAAGGGTTTTGAAATTTCGCGCGCCTCCGGCTCAGGCGGAAACGGCATTGACATCCCCGCCACCAGCCACCGTGCCAGCCTGCGCGATGGTTCGATCTCGGGATTTGCCAGCGGCATTGTGTCTCTGTCGGTAAGCAACTCGTATGCGCGCGACGGAAGGCTCCTCAACCTCTCGGTGGCAAACTGCACCTCCGACGGAATTCTCAGCGGTCAGAATTGGTTGCTCGACCACTGTGTCGCGCACGACTGCTCCGGCAACAACGCGATCTCCGGTGGCAACGGCAGCACGTTGCTGGATTGCTCTGCTTCGAACAACAGCGGCAACAACGCCATCAATGCCGGCAGCGGGTGTGTGCTGACGCGCTGCAATGCTTACAAGAACACCGTGGGTTCGTATGCGATTTTCGCTTCGAGCGCCACGCTTCATGATTGTGACGCCAGCGAAAACGCGGCGGTGGGCGGGATCTATGCGAATTCGTGTTCACTGCTGAATTGCACTGCGAACAGTAACACCCGGGCGTCGGGAGGCTCCAGTGGGATCGTCGCCTACAACTCGACGCTGATGGGATGTGATGCATCGAACAACACGAGCGGCAACCCCACGCCGAATTACTTTGCCGGCGCCGGCATCACGGCCGCGTATAGCAAGATTACCCACTGCACCTTCACCTCGAATCACGGCGACGGCATGACCGTAGATTTCAGCTCCTTCGTGAGCGAGAATCACTGCTATAACAACGGCACCGGGGGCGGCGACGGCGCTGGCATTCACGTGACCGGCCAGCGCAATCGAATCGAAGGCAACAACGTTTCCGATAATCCGCGCGGCATTGATATTGGCGCCGCCGGCAACCTGATCATCAAAAACAGCGCGAAGTTGAACACGACCAATTACAATATCGTGGGTAGCAATCGCTACGGGCCGATCGTTGATATCACAGCAGTTGGAACGGCGGCTGTCAATGGGAACAGCAGTGCGAGCACCGTGGCGACGACCGATCCGTGGGCCAACTTTGCTTATTAACCCTGAACCTGAATAGACAATGAAATGACATCTTGTCGCGCTTCTTGCTCGCAGCATCGCATTATCAACTCTGGCCGCGACCACGATCAATGTCGCCAACAAATTCGCCTACGGCGCCAGCCTCGGTTGGATGGATTGGCGCGGCGAAAGTCGCGGGAAATTCTAGCTTGAAGCGGACAGAGAGAATTGCCATGCTCACACCGTCATCACAAATAATCCGCTGCCAAAGGTAACTCTATGAAATATACTCCTCGGTTTTTGGCGTGCGTCCCGGCGTTTAAGTCGCAGTTCGTTTTCGCTCTGCTGTTCCTCTCAACTCTCAACTCTCAATTCCTAACTGTATTTGCCCAAGGCAGCCTCACGCCGCCTGGTGCGCCCGCGCCGACGATGAAAACGCTTGATCAACTTGAACCGCGCACGCCCATTTCATCCCTGCCGTTCACCGTCACCACGCCGGGCTCGTATTACTTGACGACCAACGCATCGGTGACCGACAGCGCCATTCATATCCAAGCCGGCAACGTGACTTTGGATATGAACGGCTTCACCCTTACAGGCAACGGGAGCGTGACCAAGTACGGCGTTATCATTGATCCAGCCAACCAGATAACGAACGTCACGATCCGAAATGGCAAGTTCGTAAACTTTGGCGGCGCGGTAGCAATGGGTGCCAACGGAGCGGACAGCCTGCTGGTCGAAGACATCCAGATGCACACCGGCACGCGCGCGGGCGTGTGGCTGAGTTCAAATTGCCAGGGCGCGGTCATTCGCAACAATTTGTTCGTCGAGTGCATGCTGCCGATTTCGGTCAGCGCGTTTGCCGGTCAAACCATCGGCGGCGTGACCATTGCCAACAACCGGATTTCAGGAGGCGGCAGCACCGGCATTGATGTTAACGCCCAAACCGGTGGAACCGTCCGGGATATTTCCGTGCTGAACAATCAGGTGGCCAACACCGGGGGCACATCAATCGTTATTTCCTCCACTGATCCCGGCGGAGTGCAGCGGTTATTGATTGATTCGAACCATTGCACGAGAAACGCATTCATCGGCCTCATCGTCCCCGCCAATGCCAAGGCCACGGTCATCCGC
Organism: Verrucomicrobiota bacterium; assembly: GCA_016200005.1. NCBI lineage: Bacteria > Pseudomonadati > Verrucomicrobiota > Verrucomicrobiota bacterium. Next base: position 50,397 of record JACQFP010000063.1, read on the forward strand.
AATGTTTTTACCGGCTGCACATTGAGCGTCAGCACCACGGGAAACACGGTCGGGCCGACCATCACCACCATAGGCACGCTCGGCACAACCGGCGCAGACATCAGCCCGTGGGCAAACTTTCAAAACTAAGGCGAACGCTGAGTCGAATTATGAACACTCCGAAAGCAGCACCGTTTACCACAATCAAAACTCTCGCTCCTCTGGTCACGCTGGCGGCGTTAATTGCCTCTGCATCGGCCGCGACCACGATCAATGTCGCCAACAAATTCGCTTACGGCGCGAACCTCGGCTGGATGGATTGGCGAGGGGACACCAACAGTGGCGCCGTCATCGGCGAATACGTTTGCTCCGGCTTCATCTACGCCGCCAATGTCGGCTGGATCAATCTCGGCGGCGGCACGCCCACCAACGGCATCCAGTATCAGAATCTTTCCGCCAGCGATTTTGGCGTGAACCACGACGGTCTAGGCAATCTGCGCGGTTACGCCTATGGCGCAAACATCGGCTGGATCAATTTTGAGGCGAACAGCGCGCCGAAAGTTGATCTCAAGACCGGCAAGTTGAGTGGGTATGTTTACGGCGCGAACGTGGGCTGGATCAGCTTGAGCAACGCGTTCGCCTTCGTTCAAACGGATACGATTGCGCCTGGAACTGACAGTGACGGTGACGGCATTGCCGACGCGTACGAATACACCTATTTCGGCAACCTGACGACGATGAACGCCGTCAGTGATTACGATGGCGACGGAGTTTCGGACAGGAACGAATACTTGGCGGGCACGAACCCGAACGATCTTTCTGATTACCTGGCCATTACCGCCATCGCCGCCAACGCCAGTGGATCACCGACCAGCCTCACCTGGAAGAGCGCGTTGTCGCGCTGCTACTACATCCAGGAGCGGCTGAACTTGAACATTGCCTCACCGTGGTTCGACAGCGGTCTTGGTCTGATCAGCCCTGACGGCGTCTCGACCACCCGCAACATCTTCGATACAAACGCGCCGATGCGGTTCTATCGCATTCAAGCCGTCAAGCCGTTGTCGCCCTGAGCGCGAGTTGGAGTTCAAGCTTCAGCTTGTTCCGCGCGACGCAGTGGTCCTGGTTCCAAAGCAGGCTAAAGCCTGGACTCCAACTCGCTCATTGACGCTGGGCCGCGCCTCCCTAAAATGCGGACAAAAATTCCTGACACATTTATGCCTGCCAACGAAAAACCCACCAACATCACTTCCTATCTGCAAGAGGAACGCGTCTTCCCGCCGCCCAAGGAATTCTCCAAGCGCGCACACATCAAGTCTCTGGCGCACTACCGCAAGCTTTACAACGAATCCATCCGCTCGCCGGAAAAGTTCTGGGGCCAGCAGGCCAAAAACGAGTTAATCTGGTTCAAGCCGTGGAAGAAAGTGCTGCAATGGAAGGAGCCGTTCGCCAAATGGTTCGTCGGTGGCCAGCTCAATGTCAGCTATAATTGTCTCGACCGGCACCTCGACACCCCAACTGCCAATAAGGCCGCGCTCATTTGGGAAGGGGAACCAGCGGCACCCGGCAAAACGGGCGAAGAACGCACGATCACGTACAAACAACTCCATCGCGAAGTCTGCCAGTTCGCCAACGTGCTCAAGCGAAACGGCCTCAAGCGCGGCGACCGCCTCATCATTTATCTGCCGATGGTGCCGGAGGCCGCCGTCGCCATGCTGGCCTGCGCCCGCATCGGCGCTGTGCATTCGGTCGTGTTCGGCGGCTTCAGCGCGCAGTCCGTGGCCGACCGCATTCATGATTCCCAGGCGAAAATGGTGATCACTTCGGATGGCGGATTTCGTCGCGGCGCCGTGGTGCCGTTGAAAAAAAATGTCGATGAAGCGCTCACCCTCAAGGGTGCCGACGGAAATCTGCTGGCCAAAACGATTGAAAGGGTCATCGTCTTGCGCCGCGCGTTCAATGAAGTGCACATCGAGGAAGGGCGCGATGTCTGGTGGCACCGTGAACTGGAATATGTGGACGCCAATTGTCCGGCGGAGAAAATGAACAGCGAAGCGCCGTTGTTCATCCTTTACACCAGCGGGTCGACCGGCAAACCCAAAGGGATACTTCACACGACCGGCGGTTATCTGGTCTATGTGAAACTGAGCACCCGTTACGTTTTCGATTTGCGGGAAACGGACACCTTTTGGTGCACCGCCGACATCGGCTGGGTGACCGGTCATAGCTATGTTGTTTACGGTCCGCTCGCCAATGGCGCGACCAGTCTGATGTACGAAGGCGCGCCGAATTTTCCTGAGCCGGATCGCTTCTGGCGCATCGTGGAAAAATACGGGGTGACGATTCTCTACACGGCGCCCACCGCCATTCGCGCATTCATGAAGTGGGGTGCGGAGTGGCCCAAGAAACATGATCTCACTTCGTTGCGTTTGCTTGGCACCGTTGGTGAACCGATCAATCCCGAAGCTTGGATCTGGTATAACGAAGTAATCGGCGGCAAGCGTTGTCCCATCGTCGATACGTGGTGGCAAACCGAAACTGGCGGCATCATGATCACACCGTTGCCCGGAGCAATCCCGACCAAACCCGGTACCGCGACGCTGCCGTTCTTCGGCGTGTTGCCTGAAGTGGTGGACGACAAGGGCAATCCGGTGCCGCCCAACAGCGGAGGTAAACTCGTCATCCGCAAACCATGGCCCGCCATGTTACGCGGTATTTGGGGCGACCCGCAGCGCTACAAGGAAATTTATTGGCGCGAAGTCAAAGGCAGCTATTTCACCGGTGATGGTTGCCGGCAGGACAAGGACGGGTATTTCTGGATCGTCGGCCGCATTGATGACGTGCTCAACGTGGCGGGTCATCGCATCGGCACGGCGGAAGTGGAGAGTGCGCTGGTCAGCAATCAGAAAGTCGCTGAGGCCGCGGTGGTCGGCCGTCCGGATGAGCTGAAGGGTCAGGCGCTCGTCGCTTTTGTCACGCTGAAAGGCGGGGTCCATGCCAGCCCTGCGATCCGCGATGAATTGCGCAACCACGTGGCCAAGGAAATCGGTCCGGTCGCCAAGCCCGATGACATTCGTTTCGCTGAAGCGCTGCCCAAAACGCGCTCCGGCAAAATCATGCGCCGCCTGCTCAAGCAAATTGCCTCCGGCACAGAGATCAAAGGTGACACCACTACCTTGGAAGATTTCAATGTGCTGGCGCGTTTGAGTCAGGCCGAGGAGTGACAAGAATGAGCCGCCAGGATCTCTTGATCGCAAACAGAATAGCTACTGAGAATGGCACCAACTCAATTCGCAAAAGTGATTGGACTCATTTCGGTACTGGTCGTCGGATGCAAATCCACCACCACGATAATCACGAAAACTATGCAATTGCCCGGCACGTCGTCGAACGAAAAGAGCGAAGCTGAATTGCTAGAGCTGAACAAGAAATCTGGCAATGATCTGAGCATGGACGAAATCCTGTCCTTCATTCCGAAGTATCCAGGCACAGTCGCCCTTAAGGTTCGCGAACGATTCGACGAGAGGGTTCGCTACGACGACCAGAAAAGCGCGTGGGATCTTTCAGCTTTGAGCGAACACGAGAGAATCATTTGGAGACTCAATAAGTTCGAATCGGAGATTGGTAACGGCGGGCTTCACCAGTTCTTCCTCAATCGTGGATGGGAAAGCGCTCAGATTGCGGAAGACCTGTTTGCCGTTGAATGTGCTTCTGTCGCCGAGTGGTTTCGCAAAGCGACAGCGGTTTTTCCCGATGGCATGCTCCCACCGGAACCAGAACAAGCGCACCAAGTTTTCTTTGCGTTCGAAGACCGGGCACCAATTCGTAAACGCTGGAACAAGCTGGATAGTCAGTATTACCGGGAATTGGAGGGTCGTCTGTCCGAATCGATGGCTAATTACATTCTAATCCACAAGGACTCGTTTCGGTAAGATCCTTCGGCTCGGCAGGGGGAACTTCACAATCACGTCGCCACAGCAGTTACCCCGGTCGCCAAACCGAATTACATGTGTTTTGTCAAAGCATCGAAGAAAAGCCGCCACGGAAAAAGCGTGCCCCTTCATCTGTTCAACTGCCACTCATCTTGCAAAATGCAACCTCCGACAGTGCATTTTGCAAGACCCGGACGGGTCTCTCCTCCCTCCGCCTTCACCAAAAGGATATCGAAGTTGTTGAGTCATAAGCGGCACAGAGAAAGAATGCAGCCTTGGCATGACAGCCGCTCTTGAATTGGGAACAGCGCATTCCCTATCGCGAAATAACATGTCGCAGCGGGTTGACCGACAATTTCGGTCCAGTGGATTTCTTTCCGGGTGGAAGGCGCGGGCATTGGGTATAAAAAAATTCTGTGTGTTGCCCAATGCCCGCTCGTTTTATCCTCCGGCGCAAATGCAAGTCTGTTGAGGACGACGCTGGTTGCCAGTTGGTAGCCAGCGTCAAAACCAATTCTCAAGAGCTGATACTGGTATGCAAACAAACTAAGCATCATTCAGAAACTTTTCCCCGTTCGCTCACGCGCTGTCGGTCGCCGGTTGGCTGACGCTGGCTGTTTCCCTTCAGCCAACCACGCAAGCCGCCCAGCCGCCGCCCTTCCGCTGGATTGAACAGGCGGGCAGCGCCTTCAATGATTATTGCCGCGGGATCGCCGTGGACGGCGCGGGAAATATTTACGTGACCGGTTCCTTTTCCGGCGAAGCCTCTTTCGGCAGCACCAAAATCACCAGCAGCGGCGGTCTCGATATCTTCGTCGCCAAATACGACCAAGCGGGCAACCTGCTCTGGGTCAACCAGGCTGGCAACAACATCTACGACGACTACGGGCTTGGGATTGGCGTGGACGGCGCGGGCAACAGTTATGTAACCGGCGCGTACTCCGGCGATGCCACTTTTGGTACCAACACTCTCAACAACCTCGGTGGCTCGGCCATCTTCATCGCCAAATATGACACCGATGGCAACCTGCTCTGGGCCGTACCAGCCGGCGGAACCAGCCTCAACGCCGGTCGGAGTGTCGCCGTGGATACGGCCGGCAACAGCTACGTTACCGGCGTTTTCCAAGGCGTGGGGACATTCGGCACCACCAACCAGGTGACCCTGACAACGACCATCGGCGGCGACTTCGACATCTTCGTCGCCAAATACGACACCACGGGCGAACTGGTCTGGGTTAAACAAGCCAGCGGAAACGGGTTTGATGTCGGCTACGGCATCGCCGTGGACGGGGCGGGGAACAGTCTTGTGACCGGTTATTTCGGTGGCTCCACCGCCACCTTTGGGAACATCACACTAAACAACAGTGGAGGTGTCTTGGCGACCAACGACGTCTTCGTCGCCAAGTATGACTCCACCGGTAATGTGCTCTGGGCGAAGCAAGCCGGGGGAACCGGAGTTGACGAAGGTCACAGCATCGCCGTGGACGCCGCCGGCAATAGTTTCGTAGCGGGTGCATTTTCTGATACGGCCAACTTCGGCGGCATCATGCTCACCAATGATTCCGGCGCGGCCCACTTCATCGCCAAGTATGATGGAGCGGGTAACGTGGTTTGGGCGCAAGAAACCGGCGGCGGCGCCGACAGCGGCACCGGTGTAGTCGCAACCGACGCGCAGGGGGACTGCTACTTCACCGGTTGGTTCTCCGACACCGCCACATTTGGCAACACCAACCTCAACAGCAACGGCCTGGATGATCTATTCGTCGCTCGATACAACACCGCAGGCAATCTCATCTGGATCAAGCAGGCGGGCGGCAGTGACTATGATCGTGGGTACGGGATCGCCGTGGATGCGGAACGTAATGTTTGCACCGCGGGCTTCTTCACGAGCACCGCCGGCTTCGACAGTAAAACTCTGAACAGCTTTGGAGGGTTTGATTGTTTCACCGCACGGCTCGACGGCCCGCCACGCTTGAATGTCGCGCGCACAGGAACTCAATTCGTCCTCTCCTGGCCAACGAATCAAGTCGGCTTCCAACTCGAAAGCGTACCGAGTTTGTCCGCAAGCAACATTTGGTCGGCTGTGACCAATCTGCCCGTGCTGGTCGGCGATCAAAATGTTGTCAGCAATAATATTTCAGTCGGGAACAGATTTTATCGGTTGAAAAATCCGTGACCCGATGTTGCCAACGTCCGGGTTGGACGGGCATCGAGAAACGTTGCGCAAGCTCTTATCGGTTTAGTTTGCTGAAGGTAACGTGGCGTTCTTGATTCAGGATGGCGGCACATCCCTCTGGATTTTTGATGCACAATACCAATCGAGTTTGGATATTATCCCCCGATGACAGCCGCTCAGGCCAAAGCCCGTCACGCCAGACTTGGCGAGGAGTTGCGCGCCCACGATCACGCTTATTACGTGCTGGCGCGACCGCGAATCAGCGACCGCGAATATGATCTCCTCTACCGCGAGCTGCTGGATCTGGAAAGGGAGTTTCCCGAACTCGCCACGCCCGATTCGCCGAGCCAGCGCGTGGGCGGCGCGCCATTGAGTGAGTTCAAATCCGTGCCACACGCGGTGCCGATGATGAGCCTGGACAACACCTATTCGCAGGAGGAGGTGCGCGAATTCGTCAATCGCGTCCAAAAGCTTTTGCCGAATGAAAAGCTCGAGTGGGTGGTGGAACCGAAGGTGGACGGCCTCGCCGTCAATTTGCGGTACGAACAGGGCGTGTTCAAGGTCGGCGCTACGCGCGGCGATGGCACGACCGGTGACGACATCACGGCGAATCTCAAAACCATCCGCAGCGTTCCGTTGAAGCTGGCTAGGGACGCTCCGGCCGTGCTGGAGGCGCGCGGTGAAGTTTATCTGACCCTCGCGGGTTTCAAAAAATTGAACGCGGAACGCCAGACGGCCGGCGAAGAAACGTTCGCCAATCCGCGCAACGCCGCCGCCGGTTCGTTGAAACAACTTGATCCGAAGATTGTCGCGCGGCGCCCGCTGGACATCATCCTGTATGGCATCGGCCAACTCGAAGGCGCGGGCCAGTCGCGACCTGAAACGCAGGCGGACCTGCTCGCGTGGCTCAAGGCGCTCGGTTTCAAAACACCCGAACCGACGTGGTTGTGCCGTTCGGTGGAAGAACTCTTTGAGGCCATCGACGCACTGGACAGGATTCGTCACGGCTTCAACTACGAGACGGATGGCGCGGTGATCAAACTCAATTCATTCGCGCAACAACAGCGGGCCGGCGCGACTGCCAAAGCGCCGCGCTGGGCGATGGCGTACAAATACGCGGCGGAACAGGGCGAAACAAAACTCAAAGCGATCACGATCCAAGTTGGCCGCACCGGCGCGCTCACACCGGTGGCGGAATTGGAGCCGGTATTTCTCGCCGGCAGCACCATCAGCCGTGCCACGTTGCACAACGAGGATGAGTTGCGTCGCAAAGACATTCGGGTGGGCGACACGGTCATCATCGAGAAGGCAGGCGAGGTGATTCCCGCAGTCATTGGCGTCGTGTTGAAGAAACGAACCGGCCAGGAGACCGTTTTCCATTTTCCAAAGAGCTGTCCTGAATGCGGTTCGAGGGTTTCCAAAGAAACCGGCGCGGATGACGAGGAAGGCTCGGTCTGGCGCTGTCCGAATCCCGATTGTTCGGCGCAGGTTCGCGGGCGGATCGAACATTGGTGTTCGCGCGGCGCGCTGGACATCGAGGGCGGCGGCGAAGTGTTGGTGGCGCAACTCGTCAAAGCGGGTCTGGCGCGCGACGTCGCCGACCTTTATTCACTTAAGCTTCCGGCGTTGGCCGGTCTTGAACGGATGGGCGAAAAGTCCGCGCAGAATTTTCTGGCCGGCGTGGCCGCGAGCAAATCCCGCGACATGTGGCGCGTGTTGTTCGGCCTGGGCATTTTGCACGTCGGCGCGGGCGTGGCGAAATCGCTGGGTCGCAGTTTTGCCACGCTGGAGGATGTGTTCGCCGCCAGTGCAGATCAACTGACGGAGATTGAGGACGTCGGTGAAGTGATCGCGCAAAGCCTCGTCCAATGGCACGGCGATCCGCGAAACCGGAAATTGATCGAGCGCCTGGACAAGGCGGGACTGAATTTCCGTTCGGCGCTTTACAACCCGGACGCCGCGCTCGGTCCGTTGGCCGGGAAGGTCTTCGTCCTGACCGGCACGCTGCCGACGCTCAAGCGCGAAGCGGCCACGGCGAACATCGAGGCGCGCGGCGGCAAGGTCAGCGGCAGCGTCAGCAAGAAGACGCATTACGTCGTCGCCGGTGAAGACGCCGGATCGAAATTGGAGAAGGCGCACAAACTCGGCGTGAAAATCATCGACGAAGCGGAGTTGTTGCGGATGCTGAAGTGATTTGCTGGGCAAGAACGCCGTTCCGATCCGACCGGGCAACCTCAGCTTGACCATTCCCCACCCTCCGGCCTGCGCCGGTTGAGGCCTGCGGCCTCGTGCCCGCTTTCTTCCCGTGCCTGGCACAAAAGCGAACACTCTCCAGCTCATTTCCACAAATTGGGACACTCACACTCATCGTTTCCGCGTGGCGGGAACGCCGGGTCGCATTGGCACATCGGCAGCTTTGCAAAAGGAGCGGCGGGCCGCGTTCCGTGCAAACGAAGATGTGCAATTCCGAAAATCTCACGGGTCAAAAGAATTTAATTCCGCAAAGGTGGGCGAGGTTTTTTTGGCTCGCGCAAATTCTTTTTTTACTCCTCCTCAACCTCCCCGCAAACGGAGCGCCACCGGAACCCCGATTTGTTCCCGGGAAAATTCTGATCAAGCCCAGAGGCAGTCTTTCGGAATCCAATTTCGTCGCGCTGCTTGAGCGGCACGGCGCGTCGCCCAGCCGGACACTCCATCGCGGCCGGGTGCAGGTCGTGGCGGTCTCCGAAGACAAGGCGGAAGCGCTTCTGACCGGGTTGCGGAATAATCCGGACATTGAGTTTGCAGAACGGGATTTTATCGCACAGGCCGCTTATGTGCCCAACGACACGTATGTCGTTTCCGGCAGCGAGTGGCATCTGGCAAAAATCCAGGCGATGCAGGCTTGGGATGTCACGATGGGGCGCAGCAATGTGATCGTGGCCGTCCTCGATTCGGGCGTCAACCGCGCGCATCCGGACCTCCTCGGACGCATTCTGCCGGGATACGATTTTGTTTCAGGGGACAACGATCCGGCAGATGATTTCGGGCACGGCACGGCCGTGGCGGGCACGATTGTCGCGGCTGGCAACAATGGTGTTGGCGTCGCGGGCGTGGTTCCCGGCTGCACGGTGTTGCCGGTCAAGATTCTGGATGCTTCCGGTTTCGGAACTTACTCGAGCATTGCGGAAGGAGTCCGCTACGCCGTGGACCAAGGCGCGAGCGTCATCAATCTGAGCGTCGCCGGCAATTCGCCTTCCAGCACGTTGCAAGACGCCATCAGTTTTGCCTGGAGCAACAACGTCGTTGTGGTGGCCGCCGCCGGGAACAATGCAAACTCCACCCCGCAATACCCCGCCGCTTGCGCGCATGTGGTCGCGGTCTCCGCCACCGAGCCAAATGATACGCTCGCCTCCTTTTCAAGTTACGGCAGCTACGTGACGTTGTCCGCGCCGGGCGACAACATCTGGACGACGCAGCGCGACACCAACAATCCCTACGGCGCGTGGCGCGGCACGTCCTTCGCCAGCCCCATCGTCGCGGGAATCGCCGCCTTGGTCGCGTCCGAGAACCCTTCGTTGTCGAATGATGAAATTGTTTCCCTCTTGCAGCAAACCGCGGACGACGCGGGTTTGCCCGGCTACGATACTTCATTCGGTTACGGTCGGGTGAATGCCTTCAATGCCATCGTCGCGGCGAGCGCGCTGCCCGGCGCTTTGCCGCCACAACCGCCCCCGCCGCCGACAACGCCCGCTCCGGGTGACACAAACGCGCCCGTCGTCACGATCACGCAAGCGCCGGCGAATGGAGCGCGACTCAGCTCGCCGTTCATTTCTCTGGCTGGAACTGCCGAAGATGATGTCGGCGTTCAGGGCGTTCAAGTGCAGATCAACGGATCAACCGAATTGGCGGAGGGAACCACCAATTGGAGCGGGCAAATCACCTTGTCTCCCGGCGTCAACACGGTGCTCGTTCACAGCGTGGACCTGGCGGGCAATGTTTCATCCGACTCCACGATCACATATACTTATGTGGTCAACGCGCCGTTGACCGTGCAAACAAATGGCGCCGGCAGCGTGACTCCAAACCTGAACGGCAAGCTGCTTGAAATCGGCAGGACTTACACCGCCAGAGCCGTGCCAGCGGCGGGCCAGTTGTTCGCCGGTTGGGCGGGAATGAATTCGGATTCGCCGACGCTGAATTTCGTTATGCAACCCAATCTCGTGCTCGTCGCGAATTTTGTCCCCTCCCCGTTTCCCGCGGTGAAAGGCAGCTACGCGGGATTGGTGGCGAATGTCAACGACATCACGCCGGACAGCGCGGGTTATTTCACATTGACGGTGACTGTTTCGGGCGCCTTCACCGGCAAACTGCTGGTCGGCGGAAGTCGCTGCGGATTTCGTGGTCAATTCAACCTGGACGGCGACGCGATCGTCACAGTGAGCCGCCCGCAATTGAACCCGCTCACCCTGACGCTGCAGGTTGATCTGACGAATGGCACCGACCAGGTGACCGGCTCGTTGACGGATGGGAATTGGACATCGGCGTTGGCCGGCGACCGGAACGTTTTCAACTCGCAACTCAACCCGGCGGCGCAGGCGGGCGCCGGTTCCTTGATCTTGGAGAACACCGATGCCAGCGCCAGTGTCCTCGCCGCCGGCGCGAGCAAGATCAGCTCCAGCGGCGCGATTGGTGTGCGGGGGAAATTGGCCGACGGACGCCCCTTCGGCGCACGCAGCACTTTGGCAAAGAACGGCGATTCACCGTTTTATCTTTCCCTCGATCATGGCAATGAAGTTGTGATTGGCTGGGTCAACTTTTCCACCGGACCCTCTCCCATTGCGAGTGGCACTGTGCATTGGGTGAAGCGCGGCGCGAATGCGTTGGCCGCCACCTTGCGCGCTGCGTCGGCGCCGTAACGGATACCAATTCAAACCCGGAACGATGCCGTTGGGAAATTCCCACGGAGTCACGGCTCGCCCCGTGGAATAAACGCGACCTCTACTGCGGCAGCTACGAACGCCATTCCACAGGGCCAGGCCGCTGGCGCAAAGGCATGCGGACTTCAGTCCGCTTCAAGGTGATGCACGGTTTGGCGTTCGCTGCCGGTCGCTCCCGATCAAATGAAAGCGCGGAATTTATTCGCACTTCCGCAATTCCACACATTTCAGCCCTGGTAAGGACGACGCAGTTGTCTGGGGAGCGTGCCCGCCTCGGGCGCAGCCGACGACGCCCTCGTCGTCGGCTTTCGCGTGCCGGTGCTCGAACTGATTAATCATGGTTCGGCGCGCGGGCGCGCCGACAAGCAGCCGTGGCGGCTGCGCTCGTGCGCCTGGGATGGCGTTGGGATGGGGCGGTGAAAGTCCGCCTCTGTGCGATGAAGAATCGTGCGGTATCGAACCGTAACTGCGTCGTGGCAACACGGGGTGGAGAGCAACGGAACGAGAACGACCAGTCCGTAACACAGGATGTCCCGTGGGACAGCCGCCGTGAACTCGATTCGGTCGGCGTGGGCGGGCGAGCCTTCGAGCGAAAGGCGAAGCCAGTCGGGGCGGGCGTCAATCCGCTGGCTGCCGGGCGATCCCCGGTCGTCGCGCCGATGGTTGGAGAGGGAATGGGCGGAAGCCCCAAGGCAGTAACCAGGGAGACCCGCCTGTGCTGGAGGGTGCGCAGGGCGTCCAGTCCGCGTGCCTGGCTGGCGGGAGTCAGAGCGTCCGTAGTAGCGATGAAACGGGTAACGACCGTGGAGCGAAGGGAGCGCAGGAAGGTGGAAGTGCGAAGGACAGAAAGACGGAAAAGAAAACCAACGCGAGTGCCCGCGAGGGCTAGCCAGTGGTGGAATCAGCCGAGTGCAATTGGCTTGGGTGATACCGAACGTCTGACCGCCGGACTTGGGGACGAGGCGAAGAGCCGCTCCCTCTCGACAGAGCACCCACCGACTGGAAAGCCGGATGCGCGAGAACCGCCTGTCCGGTTTGGAGGGAGGGGGAGCGGCCACCGCTGCTCTTCCTACCCCTATCCTGTTCCTTTTGACAGTATCGCTTCGTTGCGTTCCGCGGCTCGAAGCGGAATGAATCCCACGCCCCTTCCGACTGCGGCCCTGCAGCGCCGGATAAGTTTCATGCCAAGGGGCCATCTACACTTTTGGGGATACCGCGCTGCTCCTGCAACGGCGTAAACTCAGCACGATCATGAACAGAAACCCATGTTCCTCTGACCGCCGCCGGCACGAGTGCCGTGCGGAAATACAAAGCCATTTACCGTCTCAACGGCGAACAAGTCGGCCAATGGACCGACGTCGCCAGCATCAGTGTGATGGGGTGAAGTTCCATCCCAACTGAACTCAGGTTGTGAATCTCAAACTCAATACTAAATGAAAACCAAACCTATCCTCGCACTCATCAAACGCTCCGCGCTGCTGCTGTTGCTCTCAACCCTCAACCCTCAACCCTCAATTTTTGCCCAGGGCACGGCGTTCACCTACCAAGGCCGGTTGAATGACGGCGGCAATCCGGCCAACGGGAGTTACGATTTGCGATTTGCGATCTACGACGCGCTGGCGGGTGGCAACGCGGTTGGCGACGCGCTGACGAACACCGCCACTGGCGTTAGCAACGGACTGTTCCTTGTCACGCTGGACTTTGGCGGCGTCTTCGGTGGCACGAACGTCTGGCTGGAAATCGCTGTGCGCACCAACGGCAACGGCGCGTTCAGCACCCTGAGTCCGCGCCAGCCCATCCTGCCGACGCCGCAAGCCCTCTACGCCGCCAGTGCCGGGACTGCCGTCACAGCGGCCGTTGCGGCCAGCGCGAATTCCGTTTCCGCCGCCAACGTGACCGGCACCGTGGCCGACAGCCAACTGAGCTCCAACATTGTGCGATTGACCATTCCAAATACTACAACGCAAGCGACGGGTGGCGTGGTGGTCACTTCCGGGTTCATTACCAGCGCCAACGTCACTAACGGCGGGTCTGGTTACACGGTGGCACCAATCGTTACCGTGGCGGATGTCAGCGGTTCAAACGCCGTCGTTACCGCCACGGTTTCCGGCGGGTCGGTCGTGAGTCTCACGGTTCAAAATGCGGGCAGCCAATATTCCGCTGGTGCGACGCTGACGATTGCGCCACCACCGAGCAACGCCAATCAAACGTTTACCAGCGGCAATGTGTTCAATGGCGTCAACACTTTTGCCAACAGCGGCAATTCCTTCGTCGGCGCTTTCAACGGGACATTTGGAAACCTCTCCGGCGGGACAATTGCACTCAGCAGCAATTTGAACCTGCCCGCAACGACGACGACCGCCGGCATAATCTATTCCGGCGGCAACACCCTGATGCACGCCTTCGGAAATAATAACTTCTTCGCCGGTGCGGGCGCGGGCAATTTGACGTTGACGGGCCTTGGTCAAAACATGGGGGTAGGTGTAAATGCCCTCCATGCCGACACGACCGGCTACGGCAACACGGCCAACGGATTTTGGGCACTGATAAACAACACGAGCGGCATCTATAACACGGCCAATGGCAATCAGGCACTTTCCCGCAACACGACGGGCAACAACAACACGGGCACCGGCACTGGCGCACTTCTCGGCAACACAACCGGCAACAACAACACAGCCACCGGCGAGCAAGCGCTTGGGCTCAACACGACTGGCAGCCAAAACACGGGCACCGGCATGCAAGCGCTTCAGAACAACACGACCGGCAGTAGAAACACGGCTAATGGATACCAATCCCTTTTCTCAAACACGAACGGTGTTTCCAACGTGGCCAACGGTTATCAAGCCCTTTACTGGAATACGAGTGGCAGCTACAACACCGCCAATGGCGATTTCGCGCTGAACATCAATACGACCGGCTCGAACAACACGGCCAACGGCCATCAGGCGCTTTTCTTGAACACCACCGGCAGCTTCAACACGGCCAACGGCGATTCGGCGCTGAACCTCAATACGACCGGGTCGAACAACACGGCCAACGGCCATCGGGCGCTTAACTTCAACACCACCGGCAACTACAACACGGCGGATGGCGATTCGGCTCTTCACAATAACACCAGTGGCGCAACCAATATCGCACTGGGTTTTCAGTCAGGTTACAACCTCACGACTGGCAGCAACAACATTGACATCGGCAACCTTGGCGTCGCGGGTGAGAGCAGTACCATCCGCATCGGCACGCCGGGAATCCACTCCAACACGTTTATCGCTGGTGTTATCAACGCCAACGGCGGTGGTTTGACGAACCTCAACGCCTCGCAATTGGCCAGCGGCACGATTCCGCTGGCGCAATTGCCGGGCGCAGTAGTCACGAACAATAGTGCAGCAAGTGTGACCTTGAACGGCGGGTTCAGCGGCACATTCAGCGGCAATGGCGCGGGTTTGACGACCGTGCCCGGCACATTCAACTGGCAAGTCGTTTCGGGAACCAGTCAACAGGCCGCAGCCAATACCGGTTATCTGGTCACGAACAACGCGCAGGTGACAGTCACGCTGCCCACCACGCCGAACCTTGGAGATACCGTGCGGGTTTCCGGCAGGGGCGTGGGCGGCTGGAAGATCGCACAGAACGCGGGTCAATCCATCGAGGGCTTCACCAATTCTTACGGTGGTGTGCAATGGACCGCGCGGGACAGCAGCCGGAATTGGGATTCCGTCGCTTCTTCGGCGGACGGTACCAAACTCGTCGCGGCGGTTTGGCAAGGCCAGATCCACACTTCGACAAATTCGGGTGTAACGTGGACTCCGACCAGCGCGCCCGTTAGCAATTGGAATGGCGTTGCCTCGTCGGCGGACGGGGCCAAACTTGTCGCGGTGATCGATACCGCCGGCGGCCAGATTTACACCTCCACCAACTCGGGCGCGACATGGACACTTACCAGCGCACCGAGTGCATACTGGTACTGCGTCGCTTCTTCGGCGGATGGGACCAAACTCGTCGCAGCGGGTGATAACGAGCAAATTTACACTTCAACGGATTCGGGCGTGACCTGGACTGCGCGCGATAGCAGCCGGCGTTGGTACTCGGTGGCCTCATCGGCCGACGGGACAAAGCTCGTCGCCGTCGTCCAGAGTGGTGGCCAGATTTACACTTCCACGAATTCGGGCGTGACGTGGACGGCCACCAGCGCGCCCAGCTCAAATTGGTCGTCCGTGGCCTCCTCGGCGGATGGGACGAGCCTCGTCGCAGGAGTTCATGCTGGCTCAATTTACATGTCTGCGGATTCGGGAATGAACTGGACACCCACCAGTGCACCAAACACAGACTGGGGTTCCGTCGCGTCTTCGGCAGATGGCACCAAACTCGCCGCCGTCGTGCAAAGTGGCGGCCAGATTTACGCTTCCACGGATTCGGGCGTAAACTGGACGGCCACGACCGCACCTAGCGCAAATTGGATCTCTGTGGCCTCATCAGTAGATGGGAGCAGATTCGTCGCGGTGGTTTATGGCGGCCAGATTTACTCCTCTTCCCCGCCTGACTCCACTGCTGTCGGCACCTCAGGCTACCTGCTTGGCGCACGGCACATCGCCGTTGAACTTCAATACGTCGGTGATGGCCAATTCATGCCCATCAGCCACGAAGGAAATCCTCTGGCCTATTAGAGCAACAAAGGACTCATGAAGAATCTTCTCCTGCTTGCCAGTTTGTTGATCCCGGCCATCGGCTTCGCGCAGCCATACGGCATTGACTGGTTCAAAGTCGCCGGCGGCGGCACGAGCACGGGTGGCGTGTATGCCGTCAGCGGCACCATCGGCCAGCCGGACGTCGGTAATGCGCTGACCGGCGGCAATTATTCCGTGACGGGCGGCTTCTGGAGTCTCATCGCCGTCGTGCAAATGCCCGGCGCGCCGTTGCTCACCATTGCGCGCTCCGGCGCGAACGTGATCATCTCATGGCCATCGCCTTCCACTGGCTTTTATTTGCAGCAGAATACCAATCTGGCCACGACCAACTGGACGAGCTTCACCGGCACAGTGGGCGACGACGGAACGACTAGAAGCGTGACCAATTCACCGCCGACGGGGAACAAATACTTCCGGCTGTTTCATCCGTAGCGTCAGGGAATTCGTGGACATTCGGTCATTTCGTTTCCCGATTCGCGCTGCACCGGTTGGAACTTCAGGTTACCTGCGGTGGGAAACCGGAGGGACGGCAGGCGGAGTGCATGATCAGTGTTCCCCTGACCGCCATTATTTGGTAGCAATGCAGACAGATGCCCGACCGCCCTCGCCAACGCGCGCTCCTCACCTGGCTGGTTTGCGCCAGTTGGGTGGCGTCATTGTCCGCGGCGGAGGTCGAGTCCGGCGCGCGCGCGGAGCAACCGTATCGCGTGAAACGCTGGACAACTGAGGATGGGCTGCCGCAGAACCGCATCTCCTGCCTCAAGCAAACTCGCGACGGTTATCTGTGGCTCGGCACCTGGTTCGGGCTGGCCCGGTTTGATGGCGTGCGCTTTACCGTGTTCGACAAATTCAACACTCCGGAACTGGTGAACGACGCTATTAACGCCGTGGCGGAAGACACCGACGGCACGCTCTGGATTGCCACGGCCGACGGCTTGGTGAGTTATCGGGAGCATCATTTCCGCCGGCTTACAACGGCGCATGGATTGCCTGACCGCAAAGTCTGGCGCCTGACGGCCCGTCACTCCGGCGGCGTCTGGCTGCAGGCCGGCGATTTGGTAACGCGCCTGGAGGGCGGCAAGTTCTCGCAAGTCTGGAACATGCCATTGCACCAAGATACTTCAATCCAGGCGCTGCACGAGGGCGCGGACGGCTGGCTTCACATCGTCACAGGGCACACTTGGCTGACGTTGTCGCCCAATGCGGACGAGTTGCGAACGAATCAAGTCGAGAATTCATCAGGAAATGCCTGGCTGACGGGGTTGTCCGCGAAGCAGCCGGGCAGTCTTTGGGTGGGCACTCAGCAAGGTCTTCAGCGATGGGACCAATCTGTCTCAAAGACCATTGGAACAAGCCAACTCGGCCAACGGCCCGTGGACTTCATCTATGAAGACCGCTCCACCAATCTGTGGGTGGATACGAAACCGGGAGGGCTGTTTCGCGAGGATCACGGGCGCTGGACGGCCGTTGAATTGGGGGAGAGCGCCGCGCCCGTGTCCACGACCTGCATGGAGGAGGATCGCGAGGGAAATTTCTGGTTGGGAACCGATCAAGGGCTGGTTCAACTTCAGCGGCGACGGGTGCGCACTTACACCACGCGCGACGGCCTGGTTGACGACCATGTGTGGTCGGTCTGCGAGGGAACGGATGGGACAATTTGGGTGGGGGCCGATCGGGGGTTAAGTCGGATTCACGACCGTCGCGTACTTCCGCTGGACGCAGGTGACATTTATCCCGATCACCCCGACCGTTGCGTCTGGCCTCCCAGCGATGGCGGCGTGCTGATTGCAAAGTCGCGCATCGGCGTTTTAGAATTTAAGGAGAGGCTTATTCAACGAGTCGCAGCGAGCGCTCTGCCAAGCCCAAATATCTTCGCGCTCTACGAGGACCGATCGGGCCTTCTCTGGATCGGCACCGGTAACGGCGTCGCCGCGTTAAAAGACGGCCAAGTCACGGCTTCCTACACGAATTGGGCCGGTCGCTCTGAATATGACGTGCGGTGCATCTTGCAAGACCGGGCGGGAACTTTCTGGTTCGGCACGCAGGGTCAAGGACTCACGCGCCTGCGCAACCGAAAGTTCGACGTCTTCACCGAGCGCGACGGTCTGAGCAACAACCGCGTCTGGGCTATCCACGAGGATGCCGATGGCGCGCTTTGGCTGGGCACGGAGAACGGTTTGACCCGGTTTTTACCGCCCGTAGGAGACGACGTGAGGAGACTCACTTCGAAAAGCAGAAAGCGGAAAGCAGAAAGCAGACATGAACAGAGCCTCCATACGTCGGCTCCTTCAAAGGAACGTGGAGGTGTGGGTCGCTTCTTCACCTTCAGACGGAGCCAGGGGTTGTTGGAAAACGCCGTGAATTGGATTCTCGAAGACGACTTCGGTTATCTCTGGCTAAGCGGACTGCGTGGCATTTACCGGGTGAAGTTGGAGCAGTTGAACGCTGTGGCGGAGGGCCGCGTACAATCCGTGCAAGTCGCCGCCTTCGGCACTGCCGACGGCATGGAGAGCAGCGAGACCAATGGCGAAGGCCAACCCGCCGGCTGGAAGGCGCGCGACGGACGGTTGTGGTTTCCCACCACGCGCGGCGTCGTCGTGATTGATCCAAAGACGGTCGAGGTTAACGAAGTCCCGCCGCCGGTCGTCATCGAGCAGGTGAAGGCCGATGATGAAATAATTTTCGGAGACGGTGTAGCAGCCGGCGTGAGGAGGCGGACGATGGGACAGAATGGGAATATCCGCCTCCTCACGTCGGCGGTTACGAAGCTTGCTCCCGGTCGAGCGCAAGTGGTCGAAATTTCTTACACAGCGAACACGTTTGTGGATCCCAAGCGCGCGAGATTTCGCTATCGCATGATCGGACGTGATTCCGGTTGGCGTGATGTGACTGTGGATCGGGTTGCTCACTACACCAACCTCCGCCCGGGCAACTACTGCTTTGAAGTCGTTGCCGCCAACCATCACGGCGTTTGGAGCCCAACACCGGCGAGTTTCCCTTTTGCGCTCGCGCCGCATTTTTATGAAACGTGGCCCTTCTACCTCCTGTGCGCTGCAGCCGTGATTGGCTTGGCGTTAGGTGTACAAGCCTATCGTTTAAGGTGGCAACGGCGGCTGTTGAAACTGGAAGAGCAGCGCGCCCTGGCCAACGAACGAACGCGCATCGCGCGCGACCTGCATGACGATCTGGGCACCGCGCTGACCGGTCTGGCGCTCGAACTTGATGTCATTGGCCGCGAAGCCAGAGAGGTGACACCGGTGGCTGAACACCTCGGTGAAACCGCCCAGCGGACGCGCGATCTGGCCGAACGCATGCGCGAGGTGGTCTGGACCGTCAACCCGCAGTGCGACACGCTTTCCAGCCTGGCCAGTTTTCTGGAACAGCAGATCAGCCAGTTTCTCGGCGCGACCAGCGTGCGCGTGCGGCTGGATTTTCCCGAAGACATTCCGGCGATGCCGCTGGCGGCGGACGCGCGCCACCAACTGGCGCTCAGTGTGCGCGAGGCTTTGACCAACGTCGTGCGGCACGCGCACGCAAGTGAAGTCGTCGTGAGCCTGGCCATCGTCAACGGGTCTTTGATCGTGCAAGTCAAGGACAACGGGCGGGGCTTCCAACCGGGCGGACAGGTGGGAAACGGTCTGGCGAATCTCCGCGCCCGCTTGGAGCAAATTGGTGGCAGCTTCGAATGCGTTTCGACACCGGGCGCAGGAACCACCGTCACTTTTCGCCTGCCACTCCGACACGCGGCTGCCGAAAATGGAGGAATCGGATGAGCGCCCTCAACCCTCAACTCTCAACTCGCAACCGGCCTCGATGAGCATCCGGGTCGCCATCGTCGAAGACGACCGCGCCGTGCGCGAGAATCTCGCTGTGTTGATCGACGCCGCGCCGGGTTTTTCCTGCGTGGCGAGTTGCGCCAGCGCTGAAGAAGCGTGGAAGCGCATGCCGGAGGTGCTTCCCGAAGTCGTGTTGATGGACATTCATCTGCCGGGCAAGAGCGGCATTGAATGTGTCGCGCGATTGCGGACGATGTTGCCGCGCACGCAGGTGATCATGCTCACGGTGGAGGAAGACACCGAGCAAGTGTTCGAGTCATTGCAGGCGGGGGCGACGGGTTATCTGGTGAAACACGTGTCGCCCGACGTGATCCTGGAAGCTGTGGCTGAGGTGCATCGCGGCGGCGCGCCAATGTCCAGTCATATTGCCAGGAGAGTTGTGACGACCTTTCGCCAGGCGCCGGCATCCGACGACGCCGACTTGCGTTTGTCGCCACGCGAGGAAGACATTCTGCGACTTCTGGCCAAAGGCTATCGGTCGAAAGAGATCGCCGATGAACTCGGCATCGGTGTGGGTACAGTGAACACTCACGTGCGACACATCTATGAAAAACTCCATGTGCGTTCGCGCGCGGAGGCGGTGGCCCGATTCGTGGGCCAATAAGTGTGCGCCCTCGAATCTACCAATCTCACTCTCTGCACGCGGGTCGTTAAAATTATCATCTCCAGCACTTCCGGCACGCTGGGTGTTGTCGCGTTGTGCCCAAATACATCACGGCTTTGACTGGCGACGACACCGGCCAAGAGGCGTCATCACGCGCGACGATCTCCCGCTAACCGAAATTTCATGGATGCGGAGCGGTTTCGTTTTTTTTGCCGCCGGTTTGACGTAACTCGCTCAACGGCAAGCCGCGCATTTTTCAAACCGCGTCAGCAGCTTCTCTGGCAGCGCGCCAAGGAACTCGCGCCGGTGAAGGTGATGCTGCACTGCGGCGGCGGGGTACGCGAACTCTTGCCCGACCTCATCGACGCCGGACTCGACGCGATCAATCCCGTGCAAATCACCTGTCGAGGCATGAATGCGGCGGGCCTGAAAAAGGATTTCGGCAACCGGCTCACCTTTTGGGGCGGCGGCTGCGATACCCGCGATGTCTTGATCAGAGGGTCGCCCCAGGAAGTCTGCGCGCACGTTCGCGAACAAATGAAAATCTGGAGTCCCGGTGGCGGTTACGTTTTCCAGCAAGTCCACAATATCATGGCCGACGTGCCGCCCGCGAACATCGTTGCGATGTTCGACGCGGTGCGGTGATTTGAACTCTCTGCCTCGCGCAAGCTGAATTCTGGCCGCACGTAAAGAACAACCAATGCAATCTGATTCAAGCTTCTCAATCCTAAACGAACTGCGCCTTGACCCGTGTCTTTTTCAGCCATAGGCTCGCCCTATGAACGCGGGAAACCGATTCCCTTGTTACCCGTCCAAGACCCAATATCAGGGAAACCTTTCCTACTACCTGTACAGTTATGCCTGAGAAGCGTTTCAAGATCGATAGCAGTGAGATCAAACCACTCGCTGAAGGACACGGTGGGTGCTATGCCACAGATATGGTAACGGTCGAAGGGCAGAAAGTTGGCTATATGTATCGTGAGAAGCCTGACTTTCCGGAGGATAGCGGGTGGCGGTTCTTTTCAGGGAAGGAGAGTCAAGATTATCTGGAAGACGCAGGCCACACAGCGATTTACGATGTGAACACCATAGCGAATTATGACACTGCGATCATTTCGTTGCTGGACGCTCCGATTGGCTCCGCATTTGAACGCCGTGGCTGGTTCGAAAAGTTCGTGGCCGTGCCTTTTGAACCACCCGATGAAGAGAAGGCGTAACCAGTGTGCTCCAGGACCCGTGAACATCCTTGCGATGTTCGACGCCGTGAGCCAGTGAATCGGAGGTTCACGCACGCGGCGGCGCGCTGACTTCTTCCTCGTCTATCATCCGTTCCGGCGCGGGCAGGTTTCGATACCACGTGAAGAACAGCACGATGCCCATCGCCACTGTCGTGCCGAAACATGGGCACGCGACCCCGTAGCGATGGAGAATCAAATAGAGCGTGCCGACGTAGAGCGCGCAAATCGCCACCAGCGCCAGCAAGGTGTTGAGCGCGTCGCGCGCGAACGGCGCTTCGCGACGGAACTGAGGATTCGCTGACAGCACACTGGCTTTCACCCGACCCCACGCACCCGCCGGCTGCACGGTTTCGTAAAAGCGGGCGAGGGTTGGTTCATCCGTCGGTTTCGTCAGCAACGCGGCGACGATGCAGATGACTGTGGACGCCAGCGCGATGACGGGGAAGCCGACGTAAAGCGGCAGCGGCGTGCGCCAGAGATAAGTGTCGCCGAAGACCTGCCCCAGCGAGAGCGCCATGCCGCCGAAGATGCCGGCGGCGTAGCCCCAGCCGTTGAGCCGCCACCAATACCAGCGCAGCACGTTGGACGGCAGAATTCCCGCGGCGAGCGTTCCGAAAATCCACATGAACGCCGTATTGATCGAAGTGCCGAAGCGCGAGATCACCAGCCCGATGACAATCAGCAGCGCCGACGCAACGTAGCTGGCGCGGATGAGCGTGCGCTGACCGGCCTGCGGATTGACGTAACGCTGGTAAATGTCTTTGACCAGGTACGCCGCGCCACCGTTGATCGTGGAGCTGAACGTGGCGAGAAAGCCCGACAACAGCGCCGCCAGCATGAAGCCCACGAGTCCGTGCGGCAGCCGCGCGCTGATGATGAGCGGCAGCGCCGCTTCCGGGTCTTTCCGCAAAGCCGCATCCAGCGCCGGATCGCCGAGACCGATGATCGCCATCACGGCGATCGCCATCGTGAACGGCCAGCGCAAGGTGTGGATGACGCCCCACAACGCGCCGAGCTTCGAGGCATCGCGGGCATCCCGCGCCGCCAGGAAGCGTTGGAAATCAAACAACTGCTCCGGCCCGCTGAAGCAGAGCAACAACCCTTTCGCCAACCACACCGCGACGAGCGCGCCAAAGAGAGAAAAATCCGTGCCGCCCGAAACGACGCCTTGCAGTTCCGCGGGCCGCATCGCCGGCATGATGGAATTCCATCCGCTCGGTACGCTCGCCGCAAACTTGACCGCGTCGAAATGTTGCCAGCCGATGAAGGCGAACGTAAGAGCGCCTGTGCTGAGCACGATGGTTTGCACAATTTCCACCCGCACGATGCCATGAAGTCCGCCCACGATGACGTAAACCCCCGTCACGCCGAGAATGAGCGCGGAGCATGTGAACGGCTCGAACGGCAGGAACACCGCGCCAAATTTCCCCATGCCGATCGCGCCGTAGCCGAGCAACGCGGTGATGGTGAGAATGGCGAAGAGCGTGTAAGATAGCCGCGCCAGATCGCCTGCTTTGCCGTTCCCAAAGCGCGTGTACATCCATTCCGCGCCAGTGAGTACGCCGCTGCGGCGAATCCACTTGCCCATGTAAGCGAGATAAAACGCCGTGATCGGAAAGCCCCACAGCCAGTGCACCCACATGCCTTTCAGACCCAGCAAAATAAACAGCGACACGATCCACATCGTGCCGGTGATGTCGAAGTAGGACGAAGAGCCGCTCATGGCCAGCGCCCACCAGGGCAACTGACGTCCGCCGAGAAAATAAGCCGACATCCCTTTGGCCGCGCGCCGCTTCATCGCGAAGCCGATGGACATGATCACCGCCAGGTAGAGAACAACAATGAATTGATCGAGGATCGATAGTTTCATTCCGAGCGCTGGAAGTCTGACAAATCGGGTCGCCGTCTGAATTGACCCGAGTCAACGAATGACCGGTCGTGACACGGCAATCGTTCAGAAAAGTTCTTGTGAACCTCGCCAAGGAAAAAATGGCGGGAGCGTGAAATTTATTTCCGGAATGACAACGCCCGCTCCGATGGTCACGCCCCGGCCGCAAGTCACGGGCTTACTCGCGTGGCCAAAGATAAAATTGTCCAGTGAAGTTACGGCTAAATCCATAGACAGGTTGAAGTTCGACGCCAATGGCGCATTATTCCTTGACCTGCATCAAAGCGGTTGCAGTGTCTGAGCATTAGCCTTGCGCCTGAAGATTACTCGTGAGCGCCATCTGTGAACCAATTGAAACCAAGAGCGAATCCAACACGGAGAGGTTGTATCAGGAACGGTTGAAGCGCTACGTGACCGCGATGCGCAAGGGCAAACCCGACCGTATTCCGATTCGTCCGTTCGTCGCAGAGTTCGCCGCGAAATACGCGGGCTACACCTGCCAGCAGGTCACGCATGATTTCGAGCAGGCGTTTGCCGCGGCGCGAAAATGCGCGGCGGATTTCGATTGGGACGCCGTCGTCGGCAACATGGTCTATGTTTGGACCGGCCTGACTCAGGCCATCGGTTTGAAATATTACGGCGTTCCCGGCATCGACGTTTCGGCGGAAACCGGATTTCAATATCGCGAACCCTCGGAAGACCACGCGTTCATGCAGCCGGACGAATACGATGCGCTCGCCGCCGACCCGACGGAGTTTTTGTTTAACGTTTGGCTGTCGCGCGTTTCGAGCGACGTCGCGCCGATGGGCAAGCCGACCTCCTATCGGAACAATCTCTCCTTTCTCAAAGGCGGCATGGCGATGTGGAATTATTTCGGCGCGTTTGTCCGCCAGGCTGAATTGCTCCGCAAAGAATCCGGCACAGTCAACGCCATCAGCGGAATTTTGAAAGCGCCCATGGACATCCTCGGCGACAAGTTGCGCGGCTACGTCGGGCTTTGCATGGATCTGCAGCAGCAACCTGATAAGGTCCGCAAAGGCTGCGAAGCCTTGATGCCGCATCTACTGCACGTGGCTCTCTCCGGCGCGGATCTGGAAAAGAATGTTCCGGTCACGATTTGGATGCACCGGGGTTGCGTGCCGCTGGTTTCGATGAATCATTTCGAGGAAATTTACTGGCCGACGCTCAAGCCGATCATTCTCGAATTGTGGCGGCGCGGCCATCAAACGCTTTTTTATGCGGAAGGCAAATGGGGCGCGCATCTGAAAGCGTTTGCTGAACTGCCTGCGGGCAGCATTATTTACCACGTGGATCGCGACGACATTTTTGAAGTCCACCGGGCCTTGGGCCACAAATTCGCGATTAGCGGCGGCGTTCCCAACACGCTCTTGGGCTTCGGCACGCCTGACGAAGTGCGTGCGTGCTGCAAGAAGATCATCGACGAAGTCGCGCGCGACGGCGGTTACATCATGGACGCGAGCGCGATTATTCAGAACGATGCAAAAGTGGAAAACGTAAAGGCGCTGACCGAGTTCACTCGTGAATATGGCGTTTACTGAAATGAAAACTGAACCAAAGCCGGATGACCAACCGCGCGGGCGCGCTCCCGGCGTGTGCATTCCCTGGGAGGAAAAGTTGAAAGAGTTGCCAGAAATTCCGGGTGACAAACAGCTCGCGCGAAAAGTTTGGGAAGACGTTGATAGCCTGGCTTACACTTACATCTGGCATTGTCTGGTGTCCTTTTGATGCCGTGTGAATGCTCGGTAGTGTCCTGATCTTGCGGCAGGATTGCGCCGAAGCAATGCACGATAAAGGCCAATCCTTCAAAAACCAACGAGTTGAATCCGCGCGGCAGGTTGCCAAACTCCGCAGCGTAATGAAACTCTGCGAACAGACTAATTTGCTCGCCGACAACGCAACCTCCGCATCTGCTCCACGCTTGATTCATTGCCTCTTACCAGTGTTAGATGACTGCTGTGGATGAACCTCACGGACTATCACGCCAAATACTTTGCGCACGAGCTGACCAAGCGCTGTTCGTCTGACAGCATGGGGAAACTCGCGGGCGCTGTCGCCGGGGGCACAGGTGGATTTGAATCCGCACCAGGTGGAGGCGGCGCTGTTCGCCTTCAATTCACCACTTTCCAAAGGCGCGCTGCGGCCACATCAGCCGAATCAGGGCAAAAAAAGAGGGCAACCCTTTCGGATCACCCCATCGCAATTGCGAGAAGTTGCAATACATGTCGGCTTTTCAGCCTCGAAAATCAAGCCCCAATGTTTTATGACCGCAGGGAGCGCAAAGAGCGCGAAAAACGGACGGCATCGTCGACGGGAGCGCGGACAGCCTTCTCCGCGCGTCGCGTTCGGTGGGCTGAAACTCGCGGACAATGCTGTCTGCACTCCGAGATTCTCTGCGCTCTTTGCGTTCTTTGCGATTGAATAACGATGTCACGAGAAATAAAAACTGGAACTGACGTGGATTGGGAAGGAAAACCGACCCCGGCTGGAGGTCACGGATACACTTGCTGAATTATCCCATTCATCGCCACGGAGAACCCCGATCCCGGCTTCGCCCGCTGGGCCTGTTCAATGGTGTCGTCGAGAATCAGCGACAGCTTCGAGTGTTGTTGAAGCGGCGGGATGTTCGTCCAACCTTTGCTCAGGAAAAGAGCCGTCAATCCGCTCTCGTGCCAGGCCCGCCGTTCGTGCGCGCTCTTGCCAATTCGGTAGTCGCCGGAGATGACAATCCAGTCGCCCTCGTGTCCCAACGCGCGAATCCAGACTTCGTCTTTCGTGTCCGGGGCGAATTTGTCCTGGAGATGGGTGAAGCTGTGCTCAGGCTTGACCATCTCGTTCAAAGCGCGGGCGTGGCGGATGGCCAGGCAATTATCCAGAAAGAACTTCATGCAGCGAGCCGCTGCTCGAACTCCACCGCATCCTGGATCTCCCGTTCGGACACTTCATACCACCGCGCGGCCTCGGTGATCGAACCAGTTGCTTTGGCTGCGTTCCCCAGCACTTCCGTCGGGACGCCGTGCCGGGCCACGATTGGCCGGCCAAAGTTGCGAGTCGGATCGAGCACCACCAGCCGCTTCTCACCGAGCGGCCACCAGCGCACCAACCCGGTGCCATCCGCGAACTCCAGTTCTTTCAGGAATGGTTTGATGATTTGCGCAAATACCGCCTGCCGTTGCACGATTTCGATCAGGCTCGGCTCGCCCGTCTCGCGATGCAGTTCCACAAAAATCTCCCGCCCGTCGGTCACAAACCGGTTCGTGCAGAACGGATGCGAAACCTTGAACATCTCTTCGGCGCGTTCCCGCGCCTGCCGCAGCGTGGCCCAACTCACGCCTGCCTTGAGAAACGCGTCCACAAACCGGATTTCAATCAGGTCCAGAAACCCCAGCGCCAGACTGTGATCAATGGGCTCCCATTGGCCTTGCCACACAGGCGGCGATGCATACGCCTTCTTCCGCGAGCGGTAGCGATAACCGCGCAACCAGCGACGAATCCGCCCTGTGGAAACGTCGGTCAGCCGTGCCGCATCGCGAACAGTGTAAATGCCCGTATTGAAATAGTTGGAGTTCATATTGTCTGCTTGCGCAGCCGCAACTTAAGCCGGAGTCAGAACGGATTACAACGACATTTCCTGCTCGCGTGTTTTCGGCTGTCGTGTTTTCGGCTTGCCACGGCGGGGTTGCCACACTCCGTCGCGCTCGTTTAGTCTCCGCTCTCAGCGATCAGCAAGACAGCCGTGACCAAAAAACAAAAACTGGAACTGACGTGGATTGGGAAGGAGAACCGGCCCAGGCTGGAGCCGCGCATCTTGCTGGAAGACCCGGAGAAGTCGTATCACGCGGCGCACCGGGTGACGGATCACGACCGGTTCGATGAGCGTATAAATTGAAAGGAACCTATGGCGGAACCAACCATCATTTGTCCGAAGTGCAAAAATGAGATCAAGCTGAACGAATCTCTGGCAGCGCCGCTCATCGAATCCACGCGCCGCGATTATGAGCACCATTGGGAAAAAGTCGCCGGCCACGATGTTGTGGTGAAGCAGGGTTTCACTACGCTCAAGCCGCTGGCTTTTACTGCCCCGGCGGATGAGCCTGTTTACGATTTTCGCGCGCCCGTGGCCGACAAGTCCAAGATTCCACAGATGATTTTTGGCGGATTCAAGAAGTGCCTCTATCCGGTGCAGAAATTCCAGTCGGACCCCGAGCGCGTTCTTTCAGTGATTCTCGATCGCGAAGGCGACAAGTGGTTCAAGCCCGGCAGAGGCCAATTTCAAATCTTTTACAAGTGGGCCGCCGACCAGCGCGAATACCAGCCGGACTTCGTTGTCGAAATGCCGAAGTGCATTTACATGCTCGAACCGAAAATGCGGAAGGAAATGGAACACCCCGAAGTGATCGCGAAGAAAGAGTCAGCGGTTCGTTATTGTCAGCACGCAACGGAACACTCGGCCAAGAACGGCGGCAAATCGTGGAAGTATCTGCTGATCCCGCACGACGCCATCGCGGAGAACATGAGCATCGCGGGGTTGGCGGCGCAGTTTGCGGTGACGTGAGGACGGATTAAATTCCGAGTCGAGAATATCCAAGTGCATGAACTCAGCGCGCCCTTGTAAGCTTTGCGGGACAATGCGCACACCAAGGAAATTTCAGTGGAATTAGAACACTACCGCAAGCACAATCGTTCCAACAAATTGACGCAGGTCAACGTCACGCCGCGTTCGAAGCGGTAAATTAACTTGAAAGCATTTGAATTATGGAAGACCTGAAGAAGCTCCACGACGCAATCCTCAACGGTGACGCAAAATCCTCCCGCGCCGTCACCGAACAAGCCCTGGCCGCCGGAATTGACCCGCTGAAGTTGGTCAACGAATTCATGATTCCGGCGATGGACGAAGTCGGGCGGCGTTTCGACTGCGGCGATTACTTCGTGCCCGAACTGCTTATTTCGGCCCGCGCCATGAAAGCCTGCCTTGAACTGATTCGACCTTTGCTCGTTGCGCGCGGCGACGAACCGTTAGGCCGCGTCGTCATCGGCACAGTCAAAGGTGACTTGCACGACATCGGCAAAAACCTGGTCGCCGCCCTGCTCGAAGGCGGCGGGTTTGAAGTCATTGATCTCGGCGTCAACGTGACGCCGGAAAAGTTCATCGCCGTCATCAACGAGAAAAAAGCGAATGTAGTGGCGATGTCCGCCCTGCTCACGACGACGATGCCTGCAATGAAAACGACCATCGACGCGTTCAAGCAAAATGGCGTCCGCGAAAAGATAAAGGTGCTGGTGGGCAGCGCGCCGCTGACCCAAAAGTTTGCCGATGAAATCGGCGCTGACGGTTTCAGCGACAACGCCGTGAGTGCCGTGGCGTTGGCCAAAACCGTTCTCGGTCTCGACAGCGCGCCAGCCTCGGCCACCTAAGTTTGACAGAATTGATTTAACAATTCCGGCCCGCCTGTGAGCGAACCGCTGCATATCGAGCTTCTGCCGTTGGGCCAAAAGTTTTCCATCGAGCGCGGTTCTGCGCTTCAGGATTTTTTGTTTCTTCAAGGTGTCGAGTTTCCGTGCGGTGGCTTGGGACGCTGCAAGGGATGCAAAATCAAACTGCTTCGCGGCGAACTGCCCGTCACGGATGAGGAAAAGCACAAGTTGTCCGTTGCCGAACTTGCGGACGGCTGGCGGCTGGCGTGCCGTCACCGGGCGAACGGCGATTTGAAAATTGAACTGGCGCAATGGGAGTCGCCGATTCTTTCCGACGATTCGGTTTTCGCATTCACTCCGCGAGCGGGCCTCGGCGCGGCGGTCGATCTGGGCACGACGACGCTGGTGGCGCAGCTTCTCGATTTGCCAACCGGCCACGTGCTGGGAGTGCGCATGGCCCTGAATACCCAGGCGCGCTATGGCGCGGACATCATGAGCCGGATTGAATTCGCCCTTGGCGGGAATCAGAGACTGCTGGGTGAAGTAATTCGGAAACAAATTGGCGCCATGATTGCCGAATTGCTCGCTGGCGCTGCCGCCGACGCCAATGAATTGCGGCGCATCATTATCGTTGGCAACACCGTCATGCATCATCTCTTTTGCGGCCTTGAGGTCACGCCGCTTTCGCACGAGCCATTCGAGCCTGAGGATATTGGTCTGCAAGTTTGTTGTGCGGATGAACTCGGCTGGCGATTCGCCAAAAATTCCACCATTCATTTTCTTCCCTGCCTTGGCGGCTTCGTTGGCAGCGACCTGCTGGCCGGCGTGCTGGCCACCCGCTTGCACGAACGAGAATCTCTGGCCGCCCTGATTGATCTGGGCACAAACGGCGAAATCGTCGTCGGCAATCGTGAACGGCTCCTGTGCGCGTCAACCGCCGCCGGTCCGGCCTTTGAAGGTGCGCGCATTTCGATGGGAATGCGGGCGGCGACGGGGGCGATTTCCGAAATCATGGTGCACGACGGAACATTTCACGCGCACGTCATCGGTAATGTTCCGCCGCGCGGCATCTGCGGCAGCGGACTGGTCGATGCCGTTGCGGGCGGCTTGGAACTGGGGCTGATTCAACCGTCCGGGCGTCTGGTCGCTGGCGATGCGCTGACGATTGCGCCGCCGGTTTCCTTGACCCAGCGCGACATTCGGGAGTTGCAACTGGCGAAAGGAGCAATTGCGGCGGGCATTCGAATTCTCACGGAACAGTGGGGAGCGCGATTGAACGACCTTTCACAAATTTTTCTCGCGGGAGCTTTTGGCAACTACCTCAATTGCTCGAGCGCCAAGCGCATTGGACTTCTCAACTTCCCGCAGGAAAAAATCCAATCCGTCGGCAACTCCGCTCTGCTCGGTGCCAAGCTGGCTTTGTTCAATGCCGGCAACGACCTCGCCTACGCCTCGATTCGGAATCAAGTGAAGCACGTCTCGCTGAACGAAGTGTCACAATTCCAGGAGGTTTTCGCCGACGAGATGGGATTCCCGTCATCATCCAGACCCGCGCTGATTTGAGATTATTTTCGCTCGCTACTTTGATTGGCGACAAGTCGGTTGAGTAGTCGGACATGTTCCTGTTCCGCCATTTCCTGCCCTAGAAACTTGATGCTGACCAAGTCGTCGGAGACGCGCGGAGCGTTTGGAGTGCGGCGACTTATCGCCGCTTTGGGGAGGGCTTGCTCCAGGGCGAGTGTGTCTTTCCCACACGCCCCGTGTAACAGCGGCGACCAGTCGCCGCACTCTCCAAACGTTGACGCGACCACCCGTACTCCCTTCGGTTCATGCGTAGGATGGGGCGAGGGGAATTCAT
Source organism: Verrucomicrobiota bacterium (assembly GCA_016200005.1). Classification (NCBI taxonomy): domain Bacteria; kingdom Pseudomonadati; phylum Verrucomicrobiota; species Verrucomicrobiota bacterium. The sequence goes on from JACQFP010000063.1 coordinate 80,942, forward strand.
TTCGGCCATGCATATTGATTATTGAAAGTCCCGGCCCTCACGGCACGCACTTTCCCACTTGCGGCTGGTTGCAAAAACCTTGACTTCGTGCGGCTTGAGGCGGGTGACAAAGCCGCCGTGTTCTACACTCGCGGTTTCAGAGCCGTAAAGCAGTTCAAGCTTTCGACCATTCAACTTCTTCAGTCCGACAACTTCGACCCCGAACTGCGATCGATCATCCTCGTTCACGAGCGCGATGAGCCACTCGCGATTGGCGTAGCGCGCGATCCATTTCACGCCACGACTTCCTTCCGGCGCTCGACCTTTGGATTCGGTCAATTCCACGCGCACGCCGGCTTCGTCCTTCGCGGTAAGGAACGGTTGCAGCGCGTTCAACTCATTCACCAAGGCGAGGAGCGATGGACGGAATGGCGATTCCTTCGGCACCACCTCACTGCCCCAATAGAGAATTCCATTTGCCCCGTGGGCGATGGCGCTGTAGGCCATCAGACGTGATTCGACGAAGGAAGGATAAACCAGATGCTCGTCCTTCGGCGGGGTCAATTCATGCCAGGAGAATGCTTGCAGAACCATCCAAACTGGTTTGCCGCGAGCGACTCGCTGATACCGCTCCGTGAAGTCTCCAACTGTTTCCGGCACTCGCCGGTTTTCATGGATGGGATAAATGTCGCAACCGGTGATGTCGAGGTCATCGATGTATTCCCGGATGAACTTCAGATCGCTTTCCGCTGCCTCGTTAATCCAGATGGGAAGTTTCCGCTGATCAATGCGCCGCACCAGTTGGCAGCCTTCGCGCAATTTGGGCAGAATTCTCCTGGCTTCCGCCTCCGCATGTTGCACAGCCAGCGGCGTTTGTTGCCACCATTCATCAGGCTTCTTGTAAACGCCACTGCGATACAGGCCGCTGTAAGCGGTGAAATTCCAGACTACTTCATCCGGCCCTTCCCACACCGCCAGCGCGGGATGGTCCTTGACGGCATGCACGGCTTTTCGCAGCGCGTCGTTGTCCGCGCCCGATTGCAACGGCAGACTGATCCAGCCAAACATCCCCGCCGCCTGGGCGCGCTCGAGATCAGCCATATTGCCGCAATGCACCAGATTGAAACCGGCGTCGGCCATCGTGCGCAAATCCGCATCTGACTTGGGCAATTCGTAAGAGCCGATAGGAAAAAGGACGTGTCCGTTCTTAATCAACCACCCTCTCGGAGACTTCGCAGCTGATACCGAAAGGACCGTCACGCAACAAAGCTGGAACGCCAGGTAAACCAACAACTGTCGTCGAGTTGCACCGAGCATTTGCCGGACACAGGACAAAGCACAGACGGAGTGTTTTAAGGTGCTCATCGTCATGTGGGTCGTTGAGGCGCAGATGTACACTGAGGGAGAAATTATTGCAACCACGCGAGGGCTTCAGCGCGGATTCTTGAGCTGATTTAAGTTGCGACGGGGCAGTAGTAGTTCTTGACCCGCCGCGAAAAAGAATTAAGCTGTCCAAAACCGAAAATCCTATGATGTGGCCGAAGAAATCCATCTACCAATACTGGGAAAAAGAGCACCGGGCTGCTTTTACATTGATCGAACTCCTCGTCGTCATCGCCATTATCGCGATCCTCGCCGGCTTGCTGTTACCGGTGTTGGCGCGGGCGAAGACGAAGGCCCAAGCCATTTCCTGCCTGAGCAACACGAAGCAACTCACGTTGTGCTGGATCATGTACAGCGGTGACAACCGGGACGAATTGATACAGAACTATTTGCAAAACCAGACGTACGCCTGGGTGCAAGGCGACGTCAACGCGGCTCCCGGCGACACCAATGTTAACAACATCAAGAATGGAAAACTGTTCCCGTACAACACCTCTTTGGGGATCTACGTGTGTGCCGCCGATGACTACAAACGGAATGGAAGGAAAGCAACCCGCGTGCGGAGTTTTTCCATGTCAGGGCAGATGAACAGCGACGTTGACTGGGTCAACCCCCGCTACCCGATCAACAGGAAGTACACTAACATTCTAAATCCGAGACCTGCCGGGGCCTTGGTGTTTATTGACGAGAGCACGATCACGCTTGAAGACGCTTATTTTGCGATCCAAGTTGATAATCGAGTCTGGCAAAACAGCCCCTCCGATCGGCACGATCGCGGCGCCAACCTGAGCTTTGCCGATGGCCATTCGGAAATCTACAAGTGGAAGGAGCCGAAGACGGGCAAAGTGACTTGGGACACGCCGGCACAGAGGCCGGTGGACCGCGATTTCGACCGAGTGGCGGCCGCGATCGCTACCAAGTATTGATCGAGGCGCACTCAACGGGCGGTCTTCCGCCAGGCTCCTTCGCGTCCGAACAATGAACCTGCCACCGACCCACCCACCCCTTACCCCTCCCAGGCGGGGAACAATCCAACGTGCGCCGCTCCCCTCTTGGGAGGGGCAAGGGGTGGGTTCAGGGGCTCGATTCGCGTAATTTGGTTCGCGGGGTCTCTCCCGGCACAAATCGCAATCCGACCAACGGCACAAACGCCTCAAGCCAGTCCGAGTTTCTTCAGGATGTGGGTCGTCGAGCGGGCTTTGTTCAGCGTGTAGAAATGGAGTCCCGGCACACCTTCACGCAGCAATTCGGCGCATTGTTCGGTCGCGTAGTCGATGCCGAATTCCGCAGTCGCTTCGTCGTTGTCGCCAAACTTTTCGAGGTCGTTCAAGAGCGGCTTGGGTAATTCCGCGCCGCATAACGCCGTGAACCGTTTGATCTGCGAAGCGCTCAGGATGGGGATGATGCCAGGACAGATCGGCACCGTCACACCAAGCTTGGTGAGGTAGTCGCGGAACTCGAAGAAGTCGGCGTTGTCGAAAAAAAGTTGCGTAAGCACAAAATCTGCGCCGCAATCGATCTTCGCTTTCAAGCGCTGCCAATCGACGTATTTGCCCTCCTTGCAGGCGATATGCCCCTCGGGAAATCCCGCGGTGCCGATGCAGAACCCGCCGAGTTCTTTCAGAAACGCTACGAGTTGATAGGAGAACTCAAAGCCGCCTTCCGTCCTTTGGAATTCACTGTTGGTGCCGGTCGGATCACCGCGCAACGCGAGAACGTTCTTGATGCCGAGACCACGCGCCTGTTCGATCACATCGCGCAATTGTGCTTTCGTCGAGCTGACGCAAGTCAGGTGGGCCATGGCGGTGAGGTTGTGCTCGCGCTGGATGCGATCCACGATGCCGAGCGTTTTGTCGCGCGTGCTGCCGCCGGCACCGTAGGTCACGGAACAATAATCCGGCTTGAGCTGAAGCAGGGCGGGAATGGTTTTTTCCAGAAGGTTGCGGTCGCCTTCCCCGGTTTTGGGCGGAAAGAATTCAAACGAAATGACCGGCTTTCCGGCGGCGCCTTTGGCGGCGTGAATGTCGCGTATGAACTGCATGGCGGGCGGGATTGTTCGCGAAGTCGCCCGCCAAATGCAAGCGGGCAAACAAGGCCCTTCGCTGTTTTTGTGGAACCGAGGTGGTCTGAAGGAAATCCGGAATCCGAAGCTCGAAATCCGAAACAAGCCCGAAATCCGAAACCATGACGGTGAATTCCAAAACCAACGGTTGCGGCATGCTGTCGGGTACCGGTCGTTTTGGTCATTGCCATTTTCCTCCATTCGGATTTGTTTCGGATTTCGGATTTCGAATTTGCTCCACCCGATCCGCATCCTCCACTCTGCCTCGCGCAGTGGCTGGATCACTGCGATGCGGCTTGCAGAACACCCAAACCCTGTTAACAAAAGACCCGTCTCAAAACGAACGACCAGCGGGATTCTGCAGAATGGAAAAATCATGCGCTCAATTTTGTTCGCGATCATTTTCTGCCTGACGTTGCCGGCCCACTTTGGTTGGGCGCAGGAAAAACGCCCACCCAACGTGCTTTGGATTTGCGGCGATGATCACGCGCCCTACGTCATCGGCGCTTACGGCAACAACCAAGTGCGCACGCCGAACCTCGACAGGTTGGCATCGCAAGGAATGAGATTCGACCGTGCGTTCTGCAATTCGCCGGTCTGCACGGCCTCGCGGCAATCGTTCATCACCAGCCGTTACCCGCGGACCATCGGCGTGACACAATTGAAAACGCCGCTGGCGGAAAACGAAGTCACGCTGGCGGAAGTTCTCAAGCGTGCCGGCTACAACACCGCCGCCATCGGCAAGATGCATTTTAACAGTCCGCTCAAGCACGGCTTCGCTCTGCTGATTGATCTGCCGCAACATCGGGCATGGTTGGAGGCAAAAGGCAGGAGCTTGCTGCCGTCGGGCGTGGAGGTGCAGCCGCCGTGGAAACCGTTCAAAGACCCGGCCAGTGTCTGGCTCAACAGCGCGTGCCGTCCCTTTGGGCTGATTGATGCCGACATGGCCGGAACTTTTTTTGCGCAACAGGCGGCGAAGTTTTTGCGTGACCGGCGCGACAAGCCGTTTTTCCTGATCGCCAGTTTTTACGAACCACATTCCCCGTTTTATTTTCCCGTTGAATATCGCGGCTGGCACAAGCCGGAGGAGTTCACGGTTCCCAAGGTCGGTCCGGAGGACGACTGGCAGATTCCGAAAATCTTTCGAAACCTCACCGACCGCGAGAAGCAGGGCATCATCGCCGCCTACTACACGTCGGCGGAGTTCCTGGATAAAAACATCGGGACGGTGCTCGATGCGCTGGAAAAATCCGGGCAGGCGGAGAATACGCTCGTCATTTACACCGGCGATCACGGTTACATGCTCGGACAGCACGGACGCTTCGAGAAGCATTGCGGCTACGAGCCGGCCGTGCACTCGGCCTTGCTCATGCGTTATCCCGGCAAGATCAAACTAAAGCAGAGCACCAAGGCGCTCGTCGAATTCATCGATATTTTTCCCACCGTGCTGGACTACGCCGGAGTTCCGATTCCTTCCAATGTCCAGGGTAAGAGCCTGGTTCCCGTTTTGAGCGGGAAAACCAGGCGACACCGCGAACAGGTCTTCATTGAGTATTCGGAAAACGAAGAAGCGTACATCCGCACTGACCGGTGGAAGTTCATTTACTCGACCGGCAAGCGCGTGCGCGAAGATGGCTACGTCACCGACAATCCACAGCCCGGACGCACGATTCAACTCTTCGACCTCAAACGCGACCCGGAAGAAATGCAGAACCTCGCCCAGCGTCCGGAGTTTTCAAAAACCGTGGAGGATTTCACGAGGCGATTGGCCGAGCGTTTGAAACGCACTGCGCGGCAACCGGAGTTGATTCCGCAGACCGATGATGTTCATGCCATCCTGGAATTTTGTCTGCAACCAAGAGACGTCACAGGAACGACAAAGTTGAAATAGGGAGCACAGCCGCCCCGGCTGTAGTTCGGCGCGCCCTCGCGCCGAACATTCTGGCGCGTGATCAAAACGATGGGCGATGCGTCACGCCAGGATGCCAACGACGAGGGCGTCGTTGGCTGCGCCCGAGGGCGGGCGCGCTCCCCAAACCATCAAAATCACGGCGTGACGGTGCGGTAGAAGGCGGCGGCCGGACGCGGAGTTGTTTCGTGGTATTCGATGAGGCCGGAGGCGGGCGCGGTCTGCGTGTCGATGGTGTCCCACGGGCCGGTCACGCTGGACGCACGCTGCAATCGGTAGGTGAGTTCGGGGGCGCCGTTGAAGCGAACAAAGTAACCGCCGCTGCTGGCATCAGGCACGATGGTGAGTTGGGTGCCAAAGCCCAAGCCGGTGAAAACGTAGGCTGCCCCGGAGTCGGTGGCGCTGTTGTCGCTCTGGTTGCCGTTCACGCCGGTGGCGTTACTGTCCTCCCCGATCGCCCCAACGACGACGGTGTCGCCCGACACGGCGACTGCAAAGCCGAAGGAGTCACCGGGGATGAAAACGTCTGAGCTACCGCCCGTGTTGGAGGCTTTGAGATAGGCCTGCTGGCTCCAGTTCGTCCCGTTGCGCACCAACACGTAGGCCGCGCCGGAGTTGGTGGCGCTGTTGTCCGTCTGGTTTCCGGTAATCCCGGTGGCGTTGCTGTCTTCGTAATACGCCCCGACCACCGTGGTGTCGCCCGATATCGCCACGGAGATGCCCAACTGGTCACGCGCGTCCGTGTTGGATGCTTTGAGGTAGGCCTGCTGTACCCATGTCGTCCCGTTGCGGACAAAAACGTAAGCCGCCCCAGAGTCAGTGGCGCTGTTATCGTTCTGATTGCCGTTCACGCCGGTGGCGTTGCTAGCCTCGCCATACGCTCCGATCACCACCGTGTCACCCGACACCGCCACGGCGGAACCGAACTGGTCATCCACGCCGGTATTGGAGGCTTTGAGATACGCTTGTTGGCTCCAATTCGTCCCGCTGCGGACGAAAACGTAGGCCGCGCCAGAGGCAGAAGCGCTGTTGTTGCTCTGGTTGCCGTTCACGCCGGTGGCGTTGCTAGCCTCGCCATACGCTCCGCTCACCACCGTGTCACCCGACACAGCAACCGACAAGCCGAAGTTGTCACCCGGCCCGGTGTTCGACGCTTTGAGATACGCTTGCTGGGTCCAGTTCGTCCCGCTGCGCACGAAGACATAGGCCGCACCAGAACTGAAGCCGCTGTTGTTGCTCTGGTCGCCGTTCACCCCGGTGGCGTAGCTGTTCTCGTTCCATGCCCCGACCACCACCGTGTCGCGCGACACCGCCACCGAATAACCGAAGCCGTCATTCGCGTCGGTGTTGGAAGCCTTGAGATAAGCCTGCTGGCTCCAATTCCCCGAACTGTCGCGCACGAAGACGTAGGTTGCACCGGAATGCGATGCGCTGTTGTTGCTCTGGTTGCCGTTCACGCCGGTGGCGTTGCTAGCCTCGCCATACGCTCCGATCACCACCGTGTCGCCTGACACCGCCACTGAACGACCGAAGGCGTCATTTGATCCGGTGTTGGAGGCTTTGAGATAGGCCTGTTGGATCCAATTCGTTCCGTTGCGCACAAAGACATAGGCGGCGCCCGATTCAGGAGCGTTGGTGTTGCTCTGGTCGCCGTTCACCCCGGTGGCGTTGCTGTTCTCATAGGGTGCCCCGACCACTATCGTGTCGCCCGATACCGCCACCGATTGGCCAAAGTTGTCACCAAAGTTAAGGGCGTCAGCCCCACCGGTGTTGGAGGCTTTGAGGTAGGCTTGCTGGGCGGGCGTGGGCGCGGCATACGCGCTCTGCAAACTCATGGCCGCCATCGCGAGTGCGGTGATGAGGCGACTGCTCAGAAGGTGGGAGCAGAAGTGAAGGAGCGGCGTGGTTTTCAAAGTGGTCTGTTTGTTTTCACGCAAGACGCTACCAGCAGAATGTGTTTTTTACAATGAAGAAATAGTCGGGAGCGCAGCCGCCCCGGCTGCGGTTCGACGCGCCCTCGCGTCGAACACTTCGTCGTGCAACCGAATCGCTTCACGCTGCGCAACGGCATGATGCCAACGACGAGGGCGTCGTTGGCTGCGCCCGAGGGCGGGCGCGCTCCCCATTCCACCGAATCGCTACTATGCCAGCAGCTTCGTCACGATTTCACCGCTCACGTCGGTGAGGCGGAAGTCGCGGCCCTGGAAACGGAACGTCAGCTTTTTGTGGTCGATGCCGAGGCAATGCAGAAACGTCGCGTGGAAATCGTGAACGTGGACCGGGTCTTCCACGATGTTGTAACCGAAGTCGTCCGTCTTGCCGAGCGTGATGCCGCCTTTGATGCCGCCGCCCGCCATCCAGATACTGAAGCAACGCGGATGATGGTCGCGTCCGAAACTGGTCTTGGTGATTTCGCCCTGGCTGTAGCTGGTGCGGCCAAATTCGCCGCCCCAAATAACCAAGGTGTCCTCCAGCAGTCCGCGTTGTTTCAAATCAATGATCAACGCCGCCGAAGCCTGGTCGGTCAGTTTGGTCTGGCGCGTGATCTCGGCCGGCAGGTTGCCGTGATGGTCCCAGTCCCGATGGACGAGTTGAATGAAGCGGACGTCGCGCTCAGCCAGTCGCCGGGCGAGCAGGCAGTTGTTGGCGAAGGATGCCTTGCCCGGCTCCGCGCCGTAGAGGTCGAGCACTTCCTTCGGCTCTTTGGAAATGTCCATCAAGTCCGGCACGCTGGTCTGCATGCGATAAGCCATTTCATAGGCCTCGATGCGCGTGGCGATTTCCGGATCGCCCAGCTCGCCCAGCTCCATGCGGTTCAACTCTTGGACGCCATCGAGCAACTGCCGCCGCGTCTGCGCGCTGATGCCTTTGGGGTTGGTCACGTAGAGGACGGGATCGCCCACGCCGCGGAATTGCACGCCCTGATGGTTGCTCGGCAGGAATCCGCTGCCCCAATAACGCGCCTGCAACGGCTGGCCGCCGCTCCCAGAAACCAGCACCACGTAGGCGGGAATGTTTTTGTTCTCGCTGCCGAGGCCATAAGAAATCCAGGAGCCCATCGTGGGCCTGCCCGGTTGCTGGTTGCCCGTGGCGAAAAATGTTACTGCCGGATCGTGATTGATCGGCTCGGTGAACATGGAGCGGATGATGGCAATGTCATCAATGACCTGGGCGGTGTGCGGCAGAATCTCCGACAACTCGCCGCCGGACTTACCGTGTCGCTTGAACTCGAACGGCGAGCCGACGCAGAGCAGTTGCTTCTGTCCACTGGTCATGCCGGTGATGCGCTGGCCCATCCGGATTGACGTGGGCAGTTCCGTACCGGTCAGGTCCTTCAGTTTTGGTTTGTGGTCGAACAGGTCGATGTGCGACGGCGCGCCGGACATGAACAGGTAGATCACGCGCTTGGCCTTGGGCGGGAAATGGAATGACTTGAGGACACCGTGCGATTGCACCGAGTCCGGCGAAGCGGCGAACAGATTCTCTTTGAGCAACGAGGCCAGCGCGATGGCGCCGACACCCGTGGCGCCGCGCCGCAGGAATGCGCGGCGAGAAATTGTTTTTTCAAATTCCGGTTGGTAGAACATAGGTCAACCTTTCGTGATCGTTTCGTCCAGATTCAAAAGAATGTTGCCGATGGCCGTCCACGCGGCCAGTTCGCTCACGTCCAGATCGGTGGGGCGCGGCGATTCACTGACGCTGAGCAGCGCTTCGGCGGCTGCTTTGTCCTGCCGATAGTTTTGCAATTGCTGCTGATAAATTCTTTCGAGCGCCTCCAGTTCATTTTTCTTGGGCGGTCGTGCCAAGGTGAGACGGAAGGCGTAGGTCAGACGTTTGGCGACATCGTCGCCGCCATTCTTCATCACGCGTGCCGCCAGACCGCGCGCGGCTTCGACATACACCGGATCGTTCATGAGGATCAACGATTGCAGCGGCGTGCTGGTTCGCGGCCGTTGTACGGTACATACTTCGCGGCTGGGCGCATCGAAGGTGACGAAGGCCGGATACGGCATGGCGCGTTTCCAGTAGGTGTAAAGGCCGCGCCGATACAAGTCTTCGCCCTTGCTTTGAACGTAGGATTGACTGCTGAAACTGTCACCGAAGCCGACCTGTTCCCACAAACCGGGTGGTTGATACGGACGCACACTCGGTCCGCCAATTTTTCGATTCAAGAGGCCGCTGACCGCCAGCGCGTTGTCGTGAATCATCTCCGCGTCGAGCCGAAAACGCGGGCCGCGCGCGTAGAGGCGGTTCTCCGGATCGCGTTCGACAAGTTCCTTGGTGACCTTGGCCGACTGGCGATAGGTGGCGGACATGACCATCATTTTTTGCATGGCCTTGATGTCCCAGTGCTGCGCGATGAACTCGGTGCCGAGCCAGTCCAACAAATGCGGATGGCTCGGCCATTCGCCTTGCACGCCGAAATTATTGCTCGTCTTAACAATGCCGGTGCCGAAGAACATTGCCCAGAGTCGGTTCATTGTGACGCGGCTGGTCAAAGGGTTGTCAGGAGAGACCAGCCATCGGGCCAGCGCCAGACGGTTGACGGGCGCGCCAGCAGGCAACGGCGGCAGACTGGCGGGCGTGCCGGGCGCAACAAGTTCACCTTTGTTGCGAAAGTCGCCGCGGACAAGGACGTGCGTTTCGCGCGGCTTCTCCAAGTCCTGCATCACCATCGTGGAGGGGATTGTGGCTTCGAATTTGTTCAGCTCGTCGCGCTTGGCGGTGAGTTGTTGTTTCAACGTCTGAACTTCCGGCACGAAGGTCTCGCGATAATATTTTGTCAGTTCGGTTTTCTGCGCCTCAGTTCGCTTCTCCGGCACGAGCGGGAGAATGTTGCGAACGTTGTCCGGCAACGCGGCGAATTCAACCAACCCATCTGACGTGGTGACTGCCAGTCGGAAACGGCCGATGGCGTGTTGCTTGAAATCCGAATCAAACTTGAGGCGGACTTTCAGCTTCGTTCCTTCCGCGAAACCAAACGGTTGTTTGGCGATAAAGACGGCTTGGTGATCAACTTGATTTGCCGCTTCATACCCGGCGATGGCCCAGCCTTTGTTCGGCTTTCCTTCCAGCGCGGATTGCACGTTGAAATCTTTTTGATTCACATCGGCCACCGCCGACGCGAACTGAACCGGATACTTGGTGACCGGATTTTTGTCAGCAGCAAAATAATAGGCATAGTCGGCACCGCCATTGTTGATTTTCAACAACAGTTTGTTTTCACCCGCGGCCAGCCGGAGCACCAATTTCTCCTGGTCGGCCGCGACACCACGCGCCACATCGTTCGCCAGCAGCTTGCGACCGTTGAACCAGACCTGAATGCCGTCGTCGCTGCCCAGCGAAATCATCATCTGTCGGGCGCTCTTGACGATGATCGTGCGATAGAGATACGTCGCGGCGTTCTCGGTGGAACCGAGCGATTGCACCATGCCGTCTTTCCAGTCCGGCTTATCGACCCACTTCAACTTGCCTTCGTCGTAAGTCTTGGTGAGGTCAATCTCCGCTTCGGAAATGAATGCCTTGCTGAAAGCTTCCTTCGCAGAGGCGGCTTTGAACGGCCCGAGCACATGCCAGACGCCGAACTCCGGTGACTCTGGACTCGACGAGGACGCCTCGCCGGATGGCGCGACTTCCGCCTCGGCCTCAAACGCGGTCAACACGAAATTGCCGTTCTCACTGCGGCTGCTTTTGGCGGGGAAGCTTGCGTCGGCCAACGCTTCGAGCCGGATGCCGGTGATGGCGTCCAGCGGCGTTTTCAAAATGACTTCATAAGTCTCCTTGTCCGGATTGGTACCGCCAGCGAGGACCGATTTGTCGTCGAGCTTTTTAAGCGTGGCCCCGCCCGCCGAAGTGAACTCCGCGGGATCAACCACCGACCAATCGGTGAGCACCTTCTTGCGGATTTCGTCTTCCCATTTGGCTTGGGCGAGATCGAGTTCCTTGTGCGGAGTTTCCAATTGCTTTTTCAAGTCGGAATCCAGCACCGCCGCCTTGTCGCGCAGTTCATCCCAGCGAACTTTCTGTTCGGGCGACGGAACTTTGATGCTCGGTGCGGGATTATCTTTCTGTCCATCGAGTCCTTTTTCCGCGATGGAATTGAAGAACGCGTAAAACTTGTAAAAATCCTTTTGAGTGAAGGGATCGTATTTGTGGTCATGACACTCGGTGCAGGCCAGCGTGATGCCCAACCACACGGTGGCGGTGGTGTCCACGCGGCCCACTTGATACTTGGTGAGATATTCGTCGGGATCGGCACCGCCTTCAAAGTTGACCATTTCATTGCGGTTGAAACCCGTGGCCACCTTCTGATCCATCGTCGCGTTGGGCAAGAGGTCGCCTGCGAGTTGCTCGATGGTGAACCGATCGAAGGGCATGTTCTCATTGAACGCGCGGATGACCCATTCCCGCCACAACCAGATGTCGCGATTGTTGTCGATGTGATATCCGTTGGTGTCGGCGTAGCGCGCGAGGTCGAGCCAGAATTCCGCCATGCGTTCGCCGTATTGGGCCGACGCGAGCAAGCGATCCACAAGCTTTTCGTAAGCGTCCGGGTTTTTGTTCGACAGAAACGCGTCCACTTCCTCAATCGTGGGCGGCAGACCGGTGAGATCGAATGTCAGCCGGCGAATCAGGGTCAGTCTGTCGGCCTCGCTGGTGGGTTTGAGCCCTTCCTTTTCAAGTCGTGCCAGAACGAAATGGTCAATGGCATTGCGCGGCCAGGATTTATTTTTTACCGCCGGCAACTCCGGTCGCTCAGGCGCGAGGTAGGCCCAGTGCCCTTTCCATTCCGCGCCCTCATCGATCCACTGGCGCAGCAATTCGATTTGTGCCTTGGTAAGTGCCTTGCCGAATTTGGGCGGCGGCATGTGGTCGTCTTCATCGGTCGCGGTGATGCGACGGAACAAATCGCTCTGCTTGCTGCTGCCGGGGACGACGACCAATTTGCCTTTGTCCAGCGTTTTGAACAGACCGTCCTTTTGGTCGAGACGAAGTTTGGCTTTACGCTTGTTCTCGTCGGGACCGTGGCAGGCGAAGCAGTTTTCAGACAGGATCGGACGAATATCGCGGTTGAAATCGATGGCGGTTTTCTTCCGTGCCGGCTGGGTTGCACCGGAGGCGCTGGCCGCCAGCAGCGCGAGAATAGCCAACAGCCAAAGCAAACCAAGCCGTTGGCCATTGAGCAGACTGCGGATTTCCATATCACCAGAAATTGTATCTATTTATCTGAAACGTGCAAACCTATGTTTTCTTTGGGTTTTGCGTATCTTTCGCCACCCAAGCCGGCCATGGAACCTGGCTGAAGATTTATCAGAACCGAAGGTTGATTTTGAACTGGGTCTGTGATGTATTGAGCCGTTGACGCGATGAATGGCAACGAAGCCGGTGTCGCGCACGAAGAAATCAAATCAAAATTATGCAAGCGATTGCCGAAGAAAGCGCCGTCATTCAAAAAACGAGAGAACTGTGCCAGACCCTGCTGGATCAACCCGACGTTCAATCCATGCGGCAACGGATTGACGCATTCGTGGCGGATGATCGCGCCAAGGCACAATACGATGCGTTGATGGTCAAAGGCCAGTCGCTCCAGCAAAAGCAACAACTTGGCACGGCATTGAGCAACGACGAGATTGCGGACTTTGAAAAACATCGCGAAGCATTCGTGAACAATCCGGTGGCCAAAGGCTTCCTCGACGCGCAGGAGGAAATGAATCAATTGCAGCAATCCCTCGGTCAATATGTCACCAAGACGTTTGAACTGGGTCGCGTGCCTGGCCCGGAGGATTTTGATTCCGGCTCGTGCGGTCACGGTTGCGGGTGTCACCATTGAGTAAGAATTGTGATCACCAATTGGCTTCGTTACTAGTGTGGGCGTGGCGCAGGATCAGCCGTTTATTCTGTCTGAAGTGTTCCGTTCGCGTATTGAAGTAAATTCTCTCTTGAATCTGGGATGAGAAAAATAAAAGGTTTCACGGACTCTAAACAAATCTCAACTCAACAAATTATGAAAAACATTCTCGCAAACATCCTCGCCGTTTCCGCCTTGGTAATCACTTTCACTTTCACCGCATCCGCCGATGATCTGGACAGTCTGAGCGGCAAGTGGTCGTTGAAGAAAAAGAGTCCTGATGGTCAGACCATCACGCAGTCGATCGAAATCAAGAAGGACAAGTTCACCTTCGAGATCAAGGGCAGCGACGGCAACACCGTGTTATACGCGGAAGGGAGCATCAAGCTGGAAAAACTGGGCGCGTTCAAGTCGATCAAGTTTTTCAACATCAAGGCCGGCCAATCCGCCTCGCAAACCGAGTCGGTGGATGAAGAGCGGCTGTCCATTTACCAGCTCGGCGAGGGGACGTGGACCTTGGCGGCAAACTTCGACGCCGTGCGTGATGAAAAGCCGAGCGTTGATGTTTATACCAAGGCGGGGAATTAAAGGCGAATCGTGTCCGGTCGGTGATCGAACCGATGAATTCTTCGTAGCAGCCGACGTAAGGAGGCTCTGAATTAAAATTCCGAAATCTGAAACCCGAGATCCAAAATTGATCAGAGCCTCCCGACGTCGGCTGCTACGGGATCAACTGGCCGGATGAAACCAACTGTTCTTGTCACCGGCGGCAGCGGATTTATCGGCACGTGGGTCATCGCTGAATTGCTGCGACGCGAATGCCGGGTCGTCGTCTATGATCTCACCGACGGCGGGAAGAAGTGGCGACACCTTGTCGGATCATCGGCAAACGAAGTGACATTCGTGGGCGGTGATATTCTGGATGCAAAAGTGCTGGGCGCGTCGTTTGATGACCATCCGATTACCAATGTCATTCATCTCGTCGGCCTGCTCACGCCCGCCTGCCAGCAGGATCCGTATCGCGGTTTTGAAATCAACGTCCTGGGCACGACGCGAATCTTTGAGTTGATCCGCGAACGGAAGTCACAGATTCAAGGCGTGGCCTACGCCAGTTCGATTGCGGTTTACGGCAGCGCGGGGAACGATCCAACCAGTGTGGAGAGCGTTTCAGATGGAGGAAACGCCGCGCTCGAACCGCTCACGTTTTACGGCGCGTTCAAGCGGGCCAACGAATTGATCGCCCGGCAATACTGGTTGCACTTCGGAATCCCATCCGTGGGACTGCGTCCGCCGCTGGTGTATGGCTGGGGACGCGAGACGGGTTTGACGGCCGGGCCGACGCTGGCCGCGCGCGCCGTTGCCACTGGCGAACCTTTTGCGGTCAGCTTTTGCGGCCCGGCTAATTTCGGATACGTGGAGGATTCGGCGTGTGCTTTTGTGCGCGCGGCTTTGGAAATCAAGCAAGGCGCTCATACCGTGGATGTGCCGGGCGAAGTTTCCACGGTGGAAGAAATTGTCAGCTTGTTGAAGCGTATTGAACCGAGTGCTGCCTCCCGCCTTTCCATCGCCGGTCCACCGTTGCCATATCCAGCAACTCCGAGTCATCATGGCATCGAAAAATTGTTTCCAGATTGGCGAACCACTTCGCTGGAATACGGCTTCCGGCGCACGATTGATCTCTATCGGAAGAATCAGGCAGGCTGAATGGTGCCGAGCGACTCCGTCAAAGCCACGACTGCATTTTCTCCCGCAAAGATGGCTGCCAGAACTCCATCAGTCGGAGACTCAATCGGAACGACGGCTTTCTCAGTCTCCACCTCGACGATCGGTTCGCCGAGCCTGACTGGGTCGCCAATTTTTTTCAGCCAGCGGACAACCGTGGCCTCCGTGACAGTCAGGTCCAGGTTGGGCATGACGATGGGAACACCGGAGGCGGTGGGTTTTTCGGCGGGTGTCACTGTCGCCGGTTTGGGGCGCGACTTCGTTGCCGACAACTCGGTGGCCGCAAAAGTTCTTCTTTGCAAACGAGCATCGTAGCCGCTCAATCGTCGCGGCAGCAGCGGTCGTCCCTCAACCACGGCTTGAGCAGCCGCGACAATTTTGTCCACGGACACAACGATCTCGTTTTCCAGCGGCGGGCTGAAAGGTTGGGCCACCGGGTCTGGATGCAGTCGTCCCACGGGCGCGGCGAGTTTCTCGAACGCGTGTTCCATTACGGCAGCGGAAATCTCCGCGCCCACACCGCACATCGAGTAAGCCTCGTCCACAATCAAAAGTCGTTTCGTTCTGGCGACGCTTTCGAGAATAGTTTCAACATCCAGCGGCACGATAGTTCGCAGATCGATGATCTCGCACAAAACTCCTTCCTTCTCCAAGGACGTGGCTGCTTCGAGACTGCGATGTACCAACACGCCACAGGTGACAATCGTCAGATCCTTTCCGGAACGAACAATCTCCGCCTGACCAAACGGGACGAAGTGTTCGCCCACTGGCACCTGCCCCTTGCTGCCGAAAAGAAGTTTGTGCTCCAGAAAAATCACCGGGTCGGAACAGCGAAGTGCGGTTTTGATGAGGCCCTTGGCATCGGCGGGATTCGACGGCACGACGACGATCAGCCCCGGAATATGCGCCCAAATTGGATAATAGGTTCCGCTGTGATGCGGCCCGGCGTTCTTGATCGCGCCCATGCTGGCGCGCACAATCATCGGCACACTGATTTGTCCATTGCTCATGTAGCGCAGTTTGGCCGCCTGCTGAATGACCTGGCTGGCCGCTTCAAACAGAAAGTCGATGAACATCAGATCGGCGACGGCTCGATTGCCGGTGGCCGAGGCACCGATTGCCGCGCCCGTAAATCCGAGTTCGCAAATCGGCGTGTCGATCACTCGTTGCGCGCCGAACTCTTTCCAAAGTCCTTTCGTGTGGGCAAAGCTGCCGCCGCGTTCCCCGATGCCTTCGCCGAGGTAAATGATGTTGGGATCGCGCCGCATCTCTTCGGCTAAACCATCACGCACAGCTTCGAGCCAGCTTTGTTCAACAGTCTTGGGCGCGGGCTGAGCGGCGGTTGCGTATGGCAGTGGCGGGTTGACCGGGTTGGCCCAAACATGATCGTTGGCGGTAGCTGCGTCCGGCAACGGTGAGGATTCAGCGAACTCCACGGCAGCCTCAATGCGTTTGGTGACGCGGTCGTCGATTTCTCGGAGTTGCTCGTTCGTCGCCAGTCCTTCGGCGACCAGCCATTTTCCAAACCGCAGAATCGGGCAGCGGTTTTTCCAGGCGTCCAGTTCGTCCTGCTGGCGGTAAGTGCCGACCAGCGGATCGCCTTCGTGGTGTCCAACCGTGCGATAAGTCTTGGCCTCGATCAAGGTCGGCCCGCCGCCGCTCCGGGCGCGTTCCACCGCCTGTCGCGTGACTTCCCAGACCGCGAGCACATCGTTGCCGTCCACCGCGATTCCAGGCAGGCCGTAGGCCGCGGCACGACTCGCGATCTCCGGATTTTTTGTCGCCAACGCCAGTGGGGTGGCGGTGGCGTAGAGATTGTTTTCGCACACGAAAATGACCGGTGCGTTCTGCGCGGTGGCGAGATTGACTGACTCGTGAAATGCGCCGTGGTTCGTCGCGCCGTCGCCGAAAAAGGCGACCGATACTTGATCCGTCTTGCGCACTTTGGCGCCAAGGCCGACACCAACAGTCGCGGGAATGCCGCCACCGACAAAGCCATTCGTCCCGAATAATCCGACACTTGGATCGTAAAGGTGCATGCTCCCACCGCGACCGCCACAGCAACCGGTTGCCTTGCCGTAAAGTTCCGCCAGCACGATTTTCGGATCAACGCCTTTGGCGATGGCGTGGCCGTGGCCGCGATGCGTGCTCGTAATCCAATCATCCCGCCGCAGATGCGCGCAGACGCCGACCGCCACCGCTTCTTCACCCACATAAAGGTGAATGAAACCCGGCATCCGTCCGGCCTTGTATTGTTTTTGCGCGGCGAGTTCGAAGTGCCGGATCAAGACCATTTGCTCGTAAAGCGCGAGACAAGTCGCGGGTGCTGGACTGGTTGGCGCGGATGTGGAGATGACGGCTGATTTCATGTGCTGGTCGTGCGTGGCATTTCATTCAATTAACGCTCCGCTGTCAAAAAGTAATGTTGCTTGTGAAGAGAATCGATTTGGTTTACAAACGCCGCCACAGCCAATGCACAGCTTAACCAGACTACGAAATATTCTTGGCAGGCGCACAGCCCCCAAGTGTAACAGCGCCCCCTCACCCTGCCCTCTCCCCCTCGGAGTGGGAGAGGGTGGCCAAAGGTCGGGTCAAGGGGAATCCGAAACGCGTGAGAACCATCTACGGTCGGTCCAAGTTCCTCGTTCGTGTCTGAACAGTTTAAATGTGTTGATCAACCTGGCTCTATGGAGCATTGCGAGCAACATTGCAGTTGGGGCGGAAGGTGAACAGCCCCCGGTCAAACATCGCATCCTGTTCGCCGAATATGGCAAGGGGCCAAACCGGCTCGTCGAGGTTTCGGCGGACGGCAAACTGGTTTGGGAGCACAAGTTTCCAAGCATCGCGGTCATCTTCGAGGTTCTGCCCAACGGCAACATTCTTTACGCTTACGGCGGCAAACCGACGGGCGTTCAGGAGATCAATCGCAATCATGAGGTTGTCTGGAACTACGAAAGCAAATGCCCGCAAGTGCTTGGTTGTTCGCGTCTGCCGAATGGCAACACGCTGCTGGGCGAACAAGGGCCTTGTCAGGCCGTCGAGGTGAATCCCGAAGGTAAAGTGGTTAGAACCACCAAGCTGACGACGAGTGTGGAGGGTTATCATTTGCAAGTTCGCAACGTTCATCAACTGGCCAACGGCAACATCCTGGCCGCGCACGAAGGGCAAGGAGCCATTCGCGAGGTCAATCCCGAGGGCCGCGTTGTTTGGGAACACGCGAATGTGGAAAATGCGGGTGACGCGTTGAGGCTCGAAAACGGCAACACGCTCATCTCCTGCGGCACGCAAAAGCGTATCATTGAAGTGACGCCCGATCACAAGGTGGTGTGGGAATTTGGAGCGAAGGACGCGCCCGAGTTGAACCTGACCTGGATTTCGAGCATTCAACGGCTCAAGAACGGCAACCTCATCGTTGGAAACTTTCTGCGCGGTCAGGAAGGCAAAGGCGTCCATGCCTTCGAAGTCACGCGCGATAAGAAAGTCGTCTGGACATTCGCCGACCATGAGATGCTGAAATCGCTGACAACGGTGCGCGTGTTGGACGACTGAGACAAACTTCAGATGATCTTCCGCGCAATCACAACCTCGAATTTTAGCATCGCCCCCTCACCCTGCCCTCTCCCCCTCGGAGGGGGAGAGGGTGGCCGGAGGCCGGGTGAGGGGATATCCGGATACTTCGAATACTACTCGCAGTAGGTATGAATTGGTTGAACGGATCGTCACTTGCCGCACGCTAAAACTCTCATGCCTCCTGCCATCGCGACATTTTTCGACCCTGAGCGGACGCGGAGGAAGATCGCGTGGCGGATTCTGCCGTTCGTCTTCATTCTCTACATCATCTCGTACCTGGATCGCGCCAACGTGGCATTCGCCAAGTTGAACATGTCGGAGGATCTCAAGTTCTCGGAAGCGGTCTTTGGTTTCGGCGCGGGCATTTTTTTCATCGGTTATCTGGTCTTGGAAATTCCCGGCGCACTGATCGTGGAACATTGGAGCGCGCGGAAATGGTTTGCGCGGATTCTCATCACGTGGGGATGTTGCACGGTGCTGGTCGGGTTGGTGCGAACTCCATTTCAATTTTACGCCGCGCGGTTTCTCCTGGGTGTTGCGGAAGCCGGATTTTTTCCGGGTCTCATTGTTTACTTCACGCATTGGTTCAGAAGCCGCGACCGGGCGCGGGCGCTCTCCGGCATGATCATGGCGATTCCGTTTGGACTGGCGCTGGGCGCGCCGGTGTCGGCGCTGATCCTGCAAGTGGACTGGTTCGGACTGGCCGGTTGGCGTTGGGTGTTTATTCTGGAAGGTCTGCCGGCCGTGTTGTTCGGCGTCATCACGCTTTTTTATCTGACGGATTTTCCCCGCGAGGCAAAATGGCTTGAGCAGCGCGAACGCGAATGGATCACCGCCGAACTGGAAACTGAGAAGCAAAAGAAGAAAGCGCTCGGGCGCATCACTGTCTGGCAGGCTTTGCGTCAGCGCAACGTCTGGTTTCTCGCGCTTGCGCTCTGTGCCGCCAACGCTGGTGGCTATGCGTTTGGTTTCTGGCTGCCAACAACGATCAAGAAAGCTTCGGGTTTCTCCGCTTCGGCAGCGGCGGCGTGGACGGCGTTGCCTTATGCCTGCGGGCTGATTGCGATGTATCTGGCGGGACGATCTTCTGACCGCACTGGCGAACGGAAGCTGCACACGGCCATCGGACAGGCGATGACGGCGATTTTTTTGGCGCTAAGCACGATGCCGGGACAGTCCTTTCCGCTGGTCATGTTCTGGCTTTGCCTGACGGGCGCTGCGGCGTACTCCTGGCCGCCGCCATTTTGGGTGCTGCCAACGATGACGTTGACCGAATCCGCCGCTGCCGCGTCGATTGGCCTCATCAATTCCATCGGAAATCTGGGTGGGTTCATCGGGCCTTATGTGTTTGGCTGGTTGCGAGACGGCGGATTCTCTCATAACGCCAGCCTGCTTTTTCTTGCGTCCTGTTACCTGCTGGCAGCGATCCTGGTGCTGGCCGTTCGCGTGCGGCCTGAAGTTGTGCAAAAAAATAACTGAACCGGATCAAACTCGATCGAAGTAAATCTGGAAGGAGAGATCGCCCCGGCTAACGGCCCCATGCTCACCGCGGAGCTTACCGCCGACAGAGGCTGTTGAGGTATTCCTCAAGGCTGATGTAACCGTCGCCGTTCCAGTCAGCATTACGATCGGCTGGAACGGCCGGGTTCAACCCGTGTGGCTACTCCCAGGCGTCTGGCATTCCATCGCGATGCCGGTCAACCGCTGCCGGGGAAGTGCGGAGAGCGGACCAGCCGCCCACCTGCTCTTGCGAATCGATCAACTTGCCCCGGCGATTGCGAACATCGTCAATCACGCGCTGGCACACGACTATGTCTGGCCAATCTTGACCAGGTCTGGCATCGAGTCGTACCGTTACCCATAAATAAATCCGGTCTTCGAAAAAGCTGCAGGCTCTAACCGAGACGACTCAAACTACCCAGTCTCGATCTGCTTTACAGCCTCGACGCAGCGACCGCAAATCGTCGGATGCTCCGGGTGCTTGCCAACATCCGTTTCCCAATGCCAGCAGCGCTCGCATTTCTGGCCGCGTGCGTGAAACACAAGAACAGTCGGAGCGTCATTTCGTCCTTCGACAGGAGGGCAGTCTCTGGAGACAAGCTTGAGTTCGGAAACATTTAGCATTTCTTTCATACTCGCGGCATGTGGTATCAGAGCCTCGATGACAGTCGGTGAACCTTCAAGTTCAACCTCTGCCTCTAGCGACTTTCCAATGGCTTTTCCTTGTCGGGCACCCTCCAAACCATCAAGGGTATGTTCACGCAGTTTGAACAATTTCTCCCAGAGCTCCCGTTCTGTTTCGGGCCGTTCAAACTGATTCGGGTGCCATGTCTGTTGGTGGATGGATGGAACAGCTTTACTAGGCACGAAGTCCCAAGCCTCATCCGCCGTAAACGCCAGAATCGGCGCGAGCATCTGGCACAGGCCCGTTACAAGCCGATGCAGCGCGCTCTGAGTCGAGCGGCGGCGGTGCGAATCGGCCGCGTCGGTGTAGAGCCGGTCTTTGATGACGTCGTGGTAAATCGAGGAAAGTTCGACCGCAATGAACTGACTGATCTTCTGATAAACGACGTGGAATTCGTATTTGTCGTAAGCCGCAATGACTTCGCTCTCAAGCTTCGAGAACTCGCTGAGAACCCAGCGGTCGAGACCAGTCAACTTGTCGTCGGCCACGGTGTGCTTCGCGGGATCGAAGTCGTAGAGGTTGGAGATCTGGTAGCGCAGCGCATTACGGATGCCGCGATAGGTCTCGGCCACCTTGTTGATGCGTTCCTCGCTGACGGTGATGTCGTTGCGGAAATCCTGCGAGGCGACCCAAAGGCGCACGATGTCAGCGCCGTACTTCTTCACGTAAGCTTCGGCGGTCTGCGGTTTTTCATAGACGCCATGCGCCTGTCTGCTCTTGGAAATCTTTTCGCGGTCGGCATCGACCATGAAGCCGTGGGTGAGCACGGTCTTGTAAGGCGCGGCACCGTTGCCAGCCAGCGAGAGCAGCAGCGATGATTGAAACCAGCCGCGATGCTGGTCCGAACCTTCGAGATACATGTCGGCCTGCCAGGAATTGGTTGAGGGTTGAGAGTTGAGAGTTGAGTGATTCAATTCCGGGCGACGCATCAAGACTGCGCGCGACGACGAACCCGAATCAATCCACACGTCCAGCGTGTCGTTGGATTTGGTGACGGCTTCCGCTCCTTTCCAGTCTTTCGGTTTCACGAGCGACCAGAGTTCGCTCACGGATTTCTCGAACCAAACGTTGGAGCCATGTTTCTCGATGAGGTCGGCGGCGTTTCTGACAATCTGCGCGTCAAGGATGGGTTCGCCTTTCGCGTCATAGAATGCCGGGATCGGCACGCCCCAACTGCGTTGACGCGAGATGCACCAATCGGGACGCGATTGCACGGCGCTTTTGATGCGATTCACGCCCCAATCAGGAATCCATTGGACGCGGTCAATCTCGGCAAGAGCCTCTTGACGGAACGTAGCAGCCGAGGTGACGAGGCTCTGATCAATTTCGGATTTCGGATTTCGGATTTCGGATTTTGAAGTGAGCCTCCTTACGTCGGCTGCTACATGGTCAATTCGCACGAACCACTGGTCCATCGCCCGGAAGATGATCGGCGTCTTGCTGCGCCAGCAGTGCGGGTAGCTGTGATGATAATTTTCCTGGTGCAACAGGACATTGCGGACGCGCAGTTCGTGCAGCACGGCGCGGTTGGCGTCGCTCTCGCCGTGCTTTTCGAGAATGGCTTTGCCGATCATCTCGGCGGGCATCTGTTGTTCAACCGGCAATTCGTTCGTGTAAGCGAAGCAACCATCGTCATCAACGGGCGAATAAATCGGCAGGCCATTTTGACGACCGAGATTGTAATCGTCCAGGCCGTGACCAGGCGCGATATGGACGAAACCGGTGCCGGTGCTGTTATCGACAAACGAGTCGCCAGCGAACAGTTTTCCCGTGCGATTGCAAAAGGGATGGTGATATTCGATCTGCTTGAGTTGATCGCCGGTCAGGCTGCGGATGATTTCGTAACCGCCCCAGCCGCACTTCTCGGCAACGGTGGACAACAACATTGTCGAGACAATGTAAGTTTGATCGCCGGCGCGGATGTGCGAGTAGCTGAAGGTGGAATTGTAAGCGACGGCGAGATTGGCGGGCAACGTCCACGGTGTTGTCGTCCAGATGACGATGGAAGTGTTCGCCTCGCCGACGACCGGGAACTTGACGAAGATGCTCTGGCTGACGTGGTCCTGGTATTCCACTTCGGCCTCGGCGAGCGCGGTGCGGCAGGGGATGCTCCAATACACCGGTTTCTTGCCGCGATAAACAAATCCTTGCTCGACGATGTCGGCGAACAAACGAAGTTCGTCGGCCTCGTACTCCTTGTTCAGCGTCAGGTAGGGATTGTCCCAATCGCCGAGCACGCCGAGGCGCTTAAACTGCGTGCGTTGAAAGTCGATGTATTTGCGGGCATAAGCGTCGCAGGCTTTGCGGATCGTCGCCGCGTCGGCACTGGTGTCGCCAGCCTTCCGCATTTCTTGAGAAACTTTAAATTCAATCGGCAGGCCGTGACAATCCCAGCCCGGAACGTAGGGCGCGCTGAAACCACGGAGTGTCTTGTATTTGACGATGATGTCCTTGAGGATTTTGTTCAGCGCCGTGCCGATGTGCACATCGCCATTGGCGAAAGGTGGGCCGTCGTGGAGAACAAATTTCTCCGCACCGGCGCGCGCAGCCTGGATTTTGTCGTAAAGTTTTTCGCTCTCCCATTTCTTCAAGCGTTCCGGTTCGCGCGCGACCAGATCGGCTTTCATGGGAAAGTCGGTGCGCGGCAGATTCAATGTGCTCTTGTAGTCCATCTGACTTTTCAAAGGGGAAGACGCTAACAGCGGTGATGCCGGGAAGCAAGTTCGCTCGATGTCGCAGACAACTTCCGGCCGCAAAAAACCGTCCTGCGCAGACAGGACGCTTTATCGGGAAGGGGATCGATTCCACCGGGGGCGGCGACGCAACGCAGTCCACGCCAATAAACCCAGACCGCCAAATAGAAAAAGGTCTTGCGGTTCGGGAACGACGGAAACCGTGAAATTATCGATTCGGTCCGTGCCGGCGGTCGCGACCGTGCCACCACCGATCGAAGTGGTGCTGCCGTCGATGATGCGGAAATAAACGACGGGCGCATTATCAAGCGCAGTGACTGAACTGAGGTCGTAGGCAAAAGTAAAGAGGCCGGAACTGGTAGTCGAATTCCACACCGGATTCGGGGCGCCGTTCAGCAAGACGGTGTAACTCAAGCCAAACTGGGTAAACAGCACTCCGTCCGTACTATACTGCAAACTAAAATCCCGAGGCCCCGTGGAACTGCCGGTTTGATCATACGAAACCGCAATGCCGGTGAATCCGAGCGTGCTGGTTTGGAACTGCCAATAATCGCCCACCGACCAAACATTCGCGCTGTACGATTCAACCGAACCGTTCCCCGAAGGATTGCTGTAAACGGCGACATTAGTACCCACCCCGACATGAAATCCAGAGGCGGTTCCGGTCCCCACTTCCGCGAGGTATGGCCCGGAGTTGGTGGGGACCGAGGCTTCAAACGTCCATTTGGCAATTTGCGCTAAGCCCGCTGGGACACAACAAAGTGAGGCGACAAGAATTACAGCAAGTTTTTTCACGGCCAATAAGATGGTTCTTTTCGGCTGGATGCATCATTGGTGAACTGCGCGACGAGTGCAATACAAACTTATTCACATTTTGAATGCCTGGGCGTCCAAACCGCTTCGGTCAGCTAAACCATTGGGAAAGTTGCATTTGACGGCAAAATCGTTACGCTCTGCCCATGATCAGATCGGAAAGACCGCCGGGTGACCCGGAATTGAAGCGTCGCATCCAGGAACTCATCGCTTACAAAGGCGGCGGCCATAACCACGACCACGTCGAGGACATCATTGAAAGTGCGTTGAAGCTGCTGACCGATGTGGAAGACCGCGGCGACGTGCGCGTGATTCAAACGGCGATTCGTGAATTGCGCTATGCCTTCAAACTCTTTGCGCCTTATGCCGGCGTGCGCAAGGTGACGATCTTCGGTTCGGCGCGCACGCTGCCCAGCAAGACGGAGTATCAACAGGCGGTGGATCTGGGGCGCAAGATTGTCAAGGCCGGCTTCATGGTCATCACCGGCGCCGGGCCGGGGATCATGCAGGCTGGACACGAAGGCGCCGGCCCGGAAAAGAGCTTCGGCGTCAACATCCGGCTGCCGTGGGAACAAGGCGCCAATCCCATCATTCAAGACGACAAGAAACTGATCAACTTCAAATACTTTTTCACGCGCAAGCTGATTTTCGTGCGGCATTCGGATGCCATCGCCCTTTTTCCCGGCGGCTTCGGCACGATGGATGAAAGTTACGAGGCGTTGACACTGATGCAAACCGGCAAGAGCCAGTTGATGCCGCTGGTGCTGATCGAGAAACCCGGCGGCACTTACTGGAAAACGTGGGACAAGAACGTCCGCGAACATCTCCTGCGCAACCAGCTCATCTCATCGGATGACCTCCACCTGTATCACATCACCGATGACACGGACCAGGCAGTGAACATCATCACCCGCTTTTATCGCAACTTTCACTCCAGCCGTTTTGTGAAAGATCTGTTCGTCATCCGCCTCAAACATGCGCCATCACCTTCAGCCATCGAATCGATGAACGAAGATTTTGCCGACATCATCGCCGGCGAGAAGATCAAACTCATCGAAGCCACGCCGGAAGAAAAAGAGGATGAAGATGAGGTGAAGCTGCCGCGCATTGGATTCGGATTTGACCGCCGCCATTACGGCCGACTGCGCCAGTTGATTGATGTGTTGAACGGGTTGTAAGCCGGTGACTCACTCGTAACGCAACGATTCAATCGGGTCGAGGTTCGCCGCTTTGTAGGCGGGATAGGTGCCGAAGATGATGCCGACGAGCGAACAGATCAACAGGCCGATCACCGCCCAGTCGAAGGGAATCACGGGCGGCAGTTTCAGAAAAAATGCGGTGGCGTTTCCGCCGAGAATGCCGAGCAACACGCCCAGCGCGCCGCCGACTTCGCAGAGCACCACGGCTTCCATGATGAATTGTACCATGATGTTGCGCTTTTTGGCGCCGACAGCCCGGCGGATGCCGATCTCGCGCGTCCGTTCCGTCACCGAAACGAGCATGATGTTCATGATGCCGATGCCGGCGGCGATCAACGCAATCGAACTAATCACCGCCACGCCCATGCGCACCGTCAACGTGAAGGATTTGAACTGGGCGATCATCGAATCATTGGAAAAGATTTCAAAATCGTCCTCCTTGCCCGGCGGCACCTTGCGGATCACGCGCATGATTCCGCGCACCTGTTCGACGGTGTCATCGTAGAGTTCCTGGCTTTGCGCCTGAACGAGAATCGACAAGCTCCGCCACGGCTGGTGACCATAGCGCCGCAAACCGGTGGTGATGGGAATGACGGCGAAGTTGTCCTGATTGCCGCCCAGCATCAAGCCGCGCGATTCCAACACGCCGATAACCGTGTAGTTGATGCCGTCAAACTTCACCTGTTCGCCAATGGCGGAACCGAATGGAAACAGTATCTTGGACAGACTGTTGCCGAGCACGCAAACGTCGTGTTCGCTGTCCACGTCTGAATCCAAAAGGGCACGGCCATCGGCCACAGTCCAGTTCTTCGCAGGGAAAGTTCCCGGCGTGGCACCGGAAAATTCGACGTTGGGCGGGGTTTTTTCGTAACGCGAAACCGCCTGCCCGCCCCAAAACCAGGTTTCCAGTCCCACGCTGCCCGCAAGTGTTGCCCGTTCCTGCACCTGCAGGCATTGAGCGAGCGTGATACTCTTGCGCCGCCAGAATTTTTCAAAGCCTTCCGGTCCGCCGAAATAAATGCCCGGCCACTTCCGCACCACGAACGTGTAACTTCCCAACCGGCTCAAATCCGCTTCGATGCTGGTCTGCATCACGCGCATCGCCGTCATCACCACGATGATAGAAAACACGCCCACCAGCACGCCCAGCAAGGTCAGCGCTGAACGCAGTTTGTGCGACGTGAGCGCGTTCATCGCCATGCGAAAACTTTCGCGCGCTTCCGCGAACAGGATGGTTCTCTTTTTCGATCTCATCTGCAACTCACTCATTCCTCAAGGCATCGACGGGATTCATCCGTGCCGCGCGCCAGGCGGGGAAGAAACCGGAAACGAGCCCGGTCATCAGCGCAACCAGCAGGGCAATCGCCACGACGAGCGGCGACATTCGCGCGGGCATGAATTTCGCCATGACCAACGTCAACGGCCAGGCGATCGCCAGTCCCAACATTCCGCCCAGCAGACAGATGCTCGCGGCTTCGATCAGGAATTGGACCATGATCGTGCGCCGTTTCGCGCCGATGGCTTTACGGATGCCGATCTCGCGGGTGCGTTCCGCCACCGACACGAACATGATGTTCATGATGCCGATGCCGCCGACGAACAGCGAAAGTCCCGTGATGAAAAAACCGACGGCGGCAATTCTTCCCGCCACGCGATTGAACATCTTGATGAACATTTCCTGTTGATCGATGCCGAAGTTGTCCTCGTCGGCGGGCGCAACGTGGCGAATTCTCCGCATCACACCGCGCAATTCCTCTTTCGCATCCTCAAGCTGGCGCAGGTCGTTCACTTTCACCTGAATTTGCACGTCCGGCTGCGCCCAAAAGCTGCTGACAAATTGTTGCATCGGGATGATCACCTGGTTGTCCGCGCTGAATGGCCCCATGAAGTTTCCCTGCTTCTCCAGCACACCGATGACTTCCAACGCCCCTCCGCCCAACTGAATTTTATTGCCCACCGGCGGTTCATCCGGGAACAGGTTCGTGGCGACGTTCGCGCCCAACACGCAGACCGCGCGGCCGCTATCCGATTCGCCCGGCGTAAAAAACCGGCCATCAACGACGGTCACTCCGCCTGTCAATAGAAACTGGTCCGTGGTGCCGATGACATTGACCATGTTCGAACTGCGGTTTTTGTATTTCACCGATGCGCGAGAATCCGCTTTGGGAGCGACGGCTTGCGCCAGAGTCATCTGCCGTTCCACCTCCCTGGCTTGCGCGATGGTAATTTCAGGACGGCGTTCGGCTGCGACCCATTCCTCGTCCGACTCGATGAACCAACCGAACCGCTGAACGAACAACACATCCGAGCCGATGGCTGAGATGCTTTGAAGAAAGGCGCGATTGAAACCGTCGATGGCTGTGCCCATCAACGTCACGGTGACAATGCCGATGATGATGCCCAACGTCGTCAGGCCGGAGCGCAGTTTGTTGGCGCGGATGGCGTCCCAGGAAATGCCCAGACCTTCCTTGAGTTCAGCGAAGAGGTTCATCCCGGTTCACACCCTTTCATCGCTGGCGATCTGGCCGTCGCGGATGCGCAGGATGCGCCGGGCGTGCTTGGCCACGTCCTCTTCGTGCGTAACGACGATGATGGTGTTGCCTTTTCGTGAAAGGTTCTCGAACAGATCCATGATCTCCACGCCGGTTTTGGTATCGAGGTTGCCGGTTGGTTCATCGGCGAGAATGATGGAAGGCTTGTTCACCAGCGCGCGCGCGATGGCGACCCGCTGTCGCTGCCCGCCGGACATTTCGTTGGGTTTGTGATGCATGCGGTCCGTCAGGCCGACGTTTTCCAGCGTGTCGAGGGCCACTTTCCGGCGTTCCTCGGCGTTCATGCCGGAATAAATCAGCGGTAGCTCGACGTTGTGAAGCGCGTTGGAGCGGGGCAACAAATTGAAACTCTGAAAGACAAAGCCGATTTCGCGATTCCGGATTTCCGCCAGTTCATTGTCGTCCATTTCGCTGACTTTGTTGCCGTTCAACTCAAACTCGCCGTCAGTCGGCGTGTCCAGACAGCCGATCAAATTCATCAAGGTCGATTTGCCGGAGCCGGAAGGACCCATGATGGCTACGTATTCGCCGCGCTCGATTTCCAGCGAGACATTGCGCAAGGCGTGAATGGTCTCCGTGCCCATCTGATAGCGGCGGGAGATGTTTTGCAGTCGAATCAGGGCCACAAGATTCTACCTTATTTTTTCACTTCGGCGGGAGGCTTGCCAATCTTGATTCGTTTGCCGTTCTCCAACTCTCGACTGATGGCCTTGTAGCCGCCGGACACCACTTCCTGTCCCTCTTTCAATCCTTCGGTAATCTCCACGTAAGAATCATCGCTGATGCCCCGCTTGACCGGCAACATTTTGGCGCGTTCGGCTTCAACGACGAACACGACTTCAATTGGTTTCGGGGCCTCGCCTGGTTTTTTGTCAGGCTTGGAGTTGTTTGTGGAAGTCATGGATGGCGCGTTCGTCGAGGCCGAAGAGACGGGATCGGTTTTCGCAGAGTTGGTGGTGGATTGTTTGGGGTCGCTCTTCGCGCCGGCGCGTTTGTCGGCGTCCGGCGCTTTGGGCAGTCGCGTTGTGACGCTGGCGATGGGGACCGAGAGAACGTTTGTTCGCGAGCGGGTTTCAATTTCCGCGTTGACCGACATTCCCGGTCGGAAGGTTTCCTTTTCCTTGATCCGGATTTTTACTTCGAATTTGGTCGCTTCCTGTGATTGACCACCGCCGCTGTTGCCGCCGCTGGCACCCAGCATGCCCGCACCTTTCGAGGAATTGGCAATCTCGGTCACGATGCCGTTGAATTTGCGGTCGCGGTAGGCATCCACTTCGAGCCGCGCCTTCTGTCCGAGGGCAATCAACACCACGTCGATTTCGCCAATATCGACGCGCGCTTCCATCTCGTTCAAATCGGCTACCGTCATGACTTCCGTCCCGGCCATCATGGCGGTGCCGACGACGCGTTCGCCGAGTTGGGAGTTCAAGCGGCTTACGGTGCCGGTGAGCGGGGACACGATGGTGGTCTTGGACAGGTCTTCCTCGGCCCGCTGGAGCGCGGCCTTGGCGACGGCCACCTGATGCACGGAGCTTTCGAGTTGCGCCTTCGCAATATCATAGGCGGTCTTGACCTCCAGATAGGCGGAGTCGGAAATCAGTTTTTTGGCGAAGAGTTCCAGGTTGCGTTTGAATTCCAACTCCGCTTTTTGCAAGCTGGCCTCCGCAGTGGTCTTGCCGGCCAACGATCCCAGATAGCTCGCTTCGGACGAATTCTTGCTGGCGATGTAGAGGTCCGGCTTGATCTTCAAAAGCAGGTCGCCCTTTTTGACCTGTTGTCCTTCCTTGACCGGCAACGCGATGATTTCGCCGCTGACTTCGGGGCTGATCTTGACTTGCAGCACGGGCTGGATGCGGCCGTTGGCGACGACCAATTCCGTGATGTTCCGGCGGGCGACCTGCTCCTTCTGCACGGTGATGACGACTTCCTTCTTCTTGAAGTAGGCGAACACGCCACCTCCGGCGGCCAACAGCAAGATCAGGGACACGACGATGATCTTTTTGCGCTTTTTCGATTTGGGATTTGCCATTTGTTTGCCTTCTAAAGACACCCCGCCGGTCGTTTTGTTTCAATAATATTCGGAGTCAAGGCCACTGGGTTGTTCTGCCATCTGGCAATATACTCGTCTTGGCAGTTGAATAGCCTGCCGGCGAAAGTAGGAGATTGGAGGGGCGGTGTCCAGTTGGGATGTAAGGTCAACCGTGCTCCTCGGGAGAAATCCCTTGCACAAACGGCGGAATGGGACAATCCAACGTGTCGGCGATGGCTCGCAACAATTCAGCCTCCTCGGGCTGGATGACGCCATCGGCGGCGACGGTGTAAGCGCAGGCGTTGAGCACGAGCCTTTTGACGTTCGGCGCTGCTTCGACCAGACGCTTCAACGCCGCATCGATCTGCGGGAGATTGCAATCTTGGGATTCGATGAGTGAAAGGATGTTTTCAGGAAGTTCTAGTTGCTGCGCGCCGAGGCGAAATGCGTTCTTGATCTGCGCCTCGTCGCCGTGGCCAAGATAAGCCAACGCCGAGAGCAGAAGGGCGCAATCCGGCACCAGCGGCTTGAGGACGTAATACTGAACGATGGGTTTTTTGACCGGCCCGAAATGCGGCGCGAGATGGCGCAGAACAATTTTCTGCAGCATGTATTCAAACAGATCAATCTGCCGATCGCTCTCGATGATGAACTGCATGTTCTTCCTGAATTGTTCGTATTGCGCCGGTGAGAGTCGTTGCAGCGTCGGCAACGTCATATTCAGCAGCGGCAGTCTGGCCTGAGAAATCAGTTTGGATACTCCCGAAAACAGCGGCGCGATTTCCTGGTACACGCCGGGATCGCTTTGCAATTGGAGTTGGCGAAGCTGGATGGCTCTGGTCGTTTCATCGGGGCTGAGCAGCACGGAGTAAATCAATGCGGCGGCACTGGCTGGCTCGTGCGCGGCGCTTGAAAGAATTTCTGAAAGCGTCGATCTGAAATTGGCGGCGTATTCGAGGTGCATTGCACTGGGTGTGCCAAGGGAGGGCATGACACTGTCCGTCCGAACCGCCGCCGCGCTTAAGCCAGCGACGACCGGCGGCGCTCCGAGAAGATCGCCAATGCTCGGCGGGCGAACAGTTCTGGCCGGCGCTCGGGCTGCGGAACTCGCCGCTCGTTCTTCGGTTTCGATGGCGTCAACGCGGATGGATTTGAAGTTCCCGTCCCAGGTCGGATCGATGGCGCGAATGCGTTCCTCCAACGGCGGGTGAGTTTCCATGAGGCCGAAGAGTGTTTCGCCCATGCCGTTCGCAAAGAACATGTGGCTGGCCAGGTCGGCGTGGGCCGATTCAATTCGGGAGCCGTAACCGAGGCCGCCAATTTTTTGCAGCGCGCCGGACAGACCGGCAGGATTGCGCGTGAATTGGACGGAGGAGGCATCCGCGAGAAACTCGCGCTGGCGGCTGACCGCGCTTTGAATGAGCCGCCCGAAGAAGACACCAATCCAGCCGATCAGTAGAAGCGCGAGGCCGAGGAGAGGCAGAAGATTGCGGTCGCGGCTGCTGCGGCTGCGCAATTGCAACAGAACCCGGCCAACAATGGCCAGGCCCATGATGCCGAAAATGAGGCCGATGAGCCGGAGGTTGAGGCGCATGTCGCCGTTGAGGACGTGACTGAATTCGTGGCCGATGACTCCTTGCAATTCGTCGCGCGAGAGCAGCTTCATGCATCCTTGCGTGACGGCGATGACCGTATCGCTGGTCGAGTGTCCGGCGGCGAAGGCGTTGATGCTTTGTTCCGGCAGTAAGTAAACCTGTGGCACGGGCACACCGGAGGCGATGGCCATTTCTTCGACGACGTTGAGCAGTTTGCGCTCGTTGGGATCGGCATTGTCCGGGTTGATAAGCTGTCCGCCAAGCATCTCGGCCACGGCGCTGCCGCCTTGCGAAAGCTCCATGATTTTTGCCGCGCTGCCGATCGTGATGACAGCGAGCGTGCCGAGCGCGACCCATAGAAAAACCTGCGGATTCCAAAGCGAGGCAACCGCAGCCACATCCTGGGATGGGTGGTTCAATCTGCCTCCGAACAGCGCAAAGGCAATGACGAGATAAACCGACAGGATGATCAACGCGACGGCGGCAGCGAAATACACCACCAGCAGTTTGGTGTTGCGATGTGCTTTGGCCTGGCGCTCAAAGAAGTCCATTCAAAACGTGCTGCCGGGATCTGGCCGGCTACGCGACCACTCTGCTAGTGCTCGGCGACACTCGTGTCTCACCGTGTTCCTTCCCTATTTGCTCCGCCACTGACGAGACGAACTGCTCGACTCGGACCGCTTCCGGGCCGGCGCCGATTACCTCAAAGGCATAGTTTCCGCCTTTAAGCTTGAACACGAAAACCTGCAACGGCCGCCTCCTAAAAATCACGCAAGCGATGCCGCTGAACGCGATCATGCCCACGACAGCCAACGCTGGCCAAATCAAGCCACTGTTGAAGACGAGGATGATTGCGCCGAGCAGCGCAATAGCGATGAGCACCACTCCGCCGTGGAAAAGTGGAGCTAAAATCCGTGCGCTATCGAATTGTGCGCTCAACGATGCCAAATCGTATCGGGCATCAAAGGTCGATCCAAACCTGCGACCACGCACCGCCAAATGATCCGGCAGCAAGATGAACCGCCTTCGGACGCCGCCGAAACTCTGTTCATATGTGGCAAGCGTGTCCATAAAGACCAGGCGTTCGTTTTGTCCATAGCTCGTTAGAACTGCACCTTCGGTGCGTCCTTCTGCTCCGGCTTGTCGATGACAAACAACTCGGCGGCGGTGAAGTTGAACGTGTTCGCGATGAGGCTCGCCGGGAACACTTCACGCTGCGTGTTGTAAACCATCACCGAATCGTTGTACGCCTGGCGCGCGAAGGAAATTTTATTTTCCGTCGAGGTCAACTCTTCCGTGAGCTGCATCATGTTTTGGTTGGCCTTGAGATCGGGATATTGCTCGGAGACAACCATCAATCGACTGAGCGCGCCGGTCAGGCCGCTCTCGGCGGAAATGAGGCCCTTCACGGCGCTTGCGTCGCCGGGATTGGCGGCGGCGGTCTGCGACGCGGCGTAGGCGATATTGCGCGCCTTGGTGACGGCTTCCAGCGTTTCGCGTTCGTGCTTGATGTAACCTTTGGCAGTCTCGACCAGGTTCGGAATCAGGTCGTAGCGCCGCTTGAGTTGCACGTCAATCTGCGCGTAGGCGTTCTTGAATCGGTTGCGCAGCGCGACCAGCCGGTTGTAAGCGCTGACCACGTAAATCAGGATAAAAAACAGCGGGATGATGATGATCAGCCCGAGGATGAAAATCGATTTTAGCATGGCGGTCCTTTCATTTAGTTGGGCAATAAGTAGGGCAGCGCGCAGGTCGAAGCAATTATATTCTGGCGGGTTGTTTGTAAGATAACCACTCCCTGGCGCTGTAATCTGATGCAGCCAAGGTTGCTTCGACCAGCGCTCAAACCTGCTTCACTCAAAGCGAACGCGCCTGCACTGGGAAGATGCAGGCGCGTAAGCGATGACTGGAATGTCCTGCGTTGTGACGCAGGGCATGAGCCTACGGAAGTTTGAGAATGGCGAAGTATTGGTTTCCGTCGCCGACAGTGACAGTAGCACTATAGTTGACACTGAAGTTGGTAACGCCCGGCACCGTTGTCCACGACGGGCTGCTCAGGCTGGGAGTGATCTTCAACGCGTAGCCTGTCATCCAGATCGGCTGTGTCCAGGAGATCGTTAGCTGGTTTCCAGCTACGCTAGTCCCCAGCTTGGGTTCGAGCACTGGGGCCACGTTGGCACCCAAGCCCTGCCCCGGAGAGCCGCTGGCCAGTTGAAAGGCATTTGGCGCGTTGGGATCGTTATTCACGAATACCGGAGTTGCGCGAAACACTGTGCCCGTGCCGACGAAATTGGTGTCGTACCCTGCATACAAACGGCAACCGATCACGTTGGTAAGCGCCTGATCCCAAGGCTGTGTATCTTCAGTATCGATACTTCCTACCATACAATTGTCGATGATGATCTGAGAGTTATTGTTCATAAACCGATTGAACACCGCCGACCATGGGAACGAGCCGAAATTGGCCAAGCCATTCGTCCAGGCAGGATACAATCCGCCCACCAGTTCCGGACTGCCATTGGTCAACGTGATGCCGAAGGAATCAACCGACGGAGGAACGTTGTCGCCGATTTGGTGGAAGATGCTGTTGCTGACGGAAAGCGTTGCCCCCGCCCCGCCTCGACCGGCACCGACGCCGCTGACGCAATCTACAAACGTGCAATGATCAACGGTAAGGAGATTGCCGTTATGGTTGTTGACGCCGCCATAATATGCTCGCTGAGCGTTGGCGCTGCCACAATTCACAAAGACGCAATTGCTGACGCTGCCGGAAGGAACGTGCCCGTCCTGGGTCTGGATGGCTACGGCCGAATTCTCATCATCACCGTTACGTGCCTGATTGGCGCGCGTAAACACAGAGGATTCCACGTAAACATTGGCCCCGCGGCCGCGAAATTGGAATTTTGCTTGCGCGTCGAAGCGGCACTTTTTGATGATTACATTGAGCGAACCCGGTCCACTTTCGCGGTTGGATGGAAAAATACCATAGTCTCGACAATGGTGGAAATAGCAGCCTTCGAAGGTGACGAAGACGTCCCGTCCGTCGCTGTAAAACTCCATGCGCACATATCCCCCGAGTTGGCCGGTTCCTTTACCGGTTGCTTTCTCGTCCAGATATCCTGCAGTACCGTCCGGAACACTGTTGGTATCAACACCTGTTCCTATCGGTTCCAAGGGATTAGCATCCGGAGCCACCCCAATGAACTCGCAGTTGCGCACAAGACTGCCGTTGGAATCCCGTCCGCCCGGCACGGCACGCGGAACGGAACTCGGGTCTCCCTGTTGCGCAACAAACAGCAGGGGGCTCGCAAAACTCAATGTAGCCAAGGTATTGGTAGGAATTCGAAACAGGCAATTCTCGATTAACACGTTTGTGGCCATGAGCATCATGGCCGCGTTATTGAAATCGGGCTGCGCCTCGAGGATAAGGTTGGCGACCACGGAGTTATTTGCAAAAAGCCCGAATCCGGCAAAACGGGTTGCGGAATTCACCTCGACGTAGCTTTTCGCGTCACTCGGAGTGATCACCGGACGTTTGTCGCCGGTTTGGTTCGAGGTCAGCGTCACGGCCGAACCGCCGGTATCTGGGTTTCCGATTTCCAGGTTTTCCACGTAGTGGGCGCTGTCGATGATCGTGATGGTGGAGGCGCCACTGTCGATCGCTGCCTGAATGTTGGTATAATCGCCCCCCCCTGATTGCTTCACCGTGACCGACACTGCCCAACTGGAAACGATGGGAATCAACAACGCCGCTACTGCGAATGATGTCTTTTTCATACGGTTGTCCTTCCTTGCATTGAGTGTTTCTGACACTGATTTAATTAGTGATGCGGTTAACAGGTTTGTTAGATCGAGGCGATCTACCTGCAGGCCAAGGGACGACAAAAGTCGTTCCCACTCTTTTCCTTTTGAAGGTCAATGAAGCCAAGAAGGGCTACCTTCCGAAAGGGTTGTAGTGAAATCAGTAGATTGTCTCTGGTTCGGGCGATTCTTCAGACGGGCATGACAGAATGTCAAGAACGTTTATGGCAGACTTTCGCCCGTTTTCCCGTCGGGGTTGTTGAGGCTTCGTCACTTCACGAACCCATGCTGTTTGAGCCAGAAACTGCAATCCTTTGTCCACGGATGCCACTGGGTCGGGTCGTATTGCTTGCTGCCGAGTGCCAGTCCATGCGCGCCTTTCTGGTAGATGTGCAGATCAAACGGAACGCCGGCCTTTCGAAGCGCGGCGGCGAAATCGAGGCTGTTCTCAACTTTGACCGTCCGGTCCTCGTAGGTGTGCCAGATGAAGCAGGGCGGGGTTTGAGGCGTGACCTGCAGTTCATTGGAAAGGAGCTGGACGAGTTCCGACGATGGGTCGCTGCCGAGCAGATTGTTCTTCGAACCTTGATGGGTGTTTGCTCCCATCGTGATCACGGCGTAACAGAGAACGCCGAGATCAGGACGGGAACTTTGTCGCTCGACGGGATCGGCGGCGTCTGGTTGCCCGGCGTCAAAATGCGTCAACAACGTGGACGCCAGATGGCCGCCCGCCGACGAACCCATGATACCGACGCGCTTTGGATCGAGTTTCCATTCGCCGGCTTTGGCGCGCACCAGACGCACCGAGCGCGCCGCGTCCTGCAACATTGCCGGGTGATGATAACCCCCCGATCCCAGCCGATACTTCAACACAAAACCGGCGATGCCCTGTTCGTTCAGCCAAAGCGCGTAGTCCTTTCCTTCGTACGGCGCGAGGGCGGCGTAGCCGCCGCCCGGGCAAATGATCATCGCCGCGCCGGTCGCCTTGGCGGCGTCGGGCAAGAAAGGAATAATCGTGGGAATGTCCTTGTCTTCTTTGCCGAGCGCGCCGGGTGCGCCCTCCGGCCAGAGCGGAACGGGTTCGCCAGTTTCAGCGCGAGCATTGAACCCCATTGAAAGCAAGGCAAGCAGCAGGAAGAAAGTTTTCATGATGCCGACACGATAATGAGCACCCTGAAAAATTCAACCAGGAGATTCGGCAAGAAGTCCGCGCACCCGTTTCGCCAGACTCAAGTCAGGATGGCGTTGACAACTTCTCCGGAAACATCGGTCAGACGAAAATCGCGTCCCTGAGACCGATATGTGAGGCGCTTGTGATCGATGCCACACAAGTAGAGCATCGTCGCATGCAGATCGTGAACATGCACCGGATCAACCGCGGCGCGATAGCCCAGTTCGTCCGTTTCGCCGTAGGTGACGCCGCCTTTGATGCCGCCGCCGGCCAGCCAGATGGAAAAGGCGAGCATGTGATGATCGCGACCCGTGCCCTGTCCCATCGGCGTGCGGCCGAATTCGCCGCCCCAAAGGATGAGCGTGTCGTCGAGCAACCCCCGTTGCTTGAGATCCTGGACCAATGCCGCAGAGGGCCGGTCGGTGTCCCGGGCGGCGCTCTTCATTCCTGACTCGATGTCGCCGTGATGATCCCAGGCGCGATGGTAAAGTTGGATGAAGCGGACACCGCGTTCGGCGAGCCGCCGCGCGAGCAGACAGTTGGACGCGAAGCTGCCGTCGCCCGGTTTCTCGACGCCGTAAAGTTCAAGGATGTGCTTCGGCTCGCGGCTGAAATCTGTCAAGTCCGGGATGCTGGTCTGCATCTTGAACGCCAGTTCGTACTGGGCGATGCGCGTGTGGATTTCCGGGTCGATGCGTTCCTCGGCCAGCATACCGTTGAGCCGGTTGATTTCCTCGACGACCTGCCGCTGCGTACTCTGACAAACGCCTTCGGGATTGCCGACGTAATGAACCGCGTCGCCCTTCGACTGAAAGAGAATTCCCTGAAACTTGCTCGGCAAGAATCCGGCGGACCACTGTCGCGCTGAAACCGGTTGCTGGCCGGTCTTGCCTGCGGACGTGAGCACAATGAAGCCGGGCAGATTGTCCGCCTCCGCGCCGAGACTATACAACAGCCACGACCCCATGCTGGGCCGGCCCTTGATGATCGAGCCGGAGTTCATGAAGGCGTGCGCCGGATCGTGATTGATCTGCTCCGTCTGCATCGAGCGGACGATGCTGATGTCGTCGGCAATCTCGCCAATGTTCGGGAACAACTCGGAAATTTCCTGCCCGGACTTTCCCCATTTCTTGAATTCACAGAACGGCCCGCGCGCCTTCAGTACGGCGTGCTGGAGTTGAGCGAGTTGCTGACCTTTCGTGAACGATTCTGGAAACGGCTGGCCATCCAGTTCCTTCAGCTTTGGTTTGAAGTCGAACGTTTCCAGATGTGACGGCCCGCCCGCCATGCAGAGGTGGATGACACGTTTCGCTTTGATCGGAAAATGCGGCGGGTTCACGATGCCGCGCCAGCGTCCTGCGGGTGCGGCCTGCGCCGCCTGCGCGCTGCCGACGAGTTGCGGATCGAGCAGGCTAGCGAGCGCGATGCCGCCCAAGCCGTAGGCCGCGCGACCCAGAAAAGTCCGGCGGCTGATGTTCAACTGATATTCGGGAGAATTAAATGAGGGGATCATACGCTTTCAATAACAGGTGATGGTTTCATGGAGATTCAACACGACGCGGCAGACTTGGGTCCACGCCGCGAGTTCGGTGGCGTCCATCTGCGCAGTCGTTTTCGCCAGGCCCACATGAATTAATTTGTCAGCGTCCTGTGAGTTGGAGCGGTAATAATCTCGCTGCACAGCGAGAAAGTTTTTCAACGACGCTTTCTCCTTCGCTTTGATCGGGCGACCGAGAGCGCGTTTGTAAATCAGATCAAGTCGTTCGTCGTCGGGCGAGTTCCCGACAGCGAGAATTCTTTGCGCGAACACATGCGAGGCTTCGGTGAACGTCGGATCATTGAGCAACGTCAGCGCTTGTTGCGGAGTGTTGGAGACGATACGGAACGCGGTGCATTCCTCGCGCGCCGGTGCGTCGAAGTTCGCCAGCATCGGTTGCAGAAAAGTGCGCTGCCAGTGGGTGTAAAGCCCGCGCCGATATTGGCGCTCGTCTTTGTCCGGATAATAATCGCGGTCGGGGAATTGCAAATTGGCGTAGTAACCGGCGGGCTGGTAAGGATGCGCGCTCGGTCCGCCGATGTCTTCGTTGAGCAGGCCGGCGATGAACAGGGCGTTGTCGCGCACAAACTCGGCTTCAAGCCGGCGCGGGTTTTGACTGGCGAGCAGCCGGTTGCCGGGATCGATTTCCTTCAACTCCGGCCGCTCATTGGAGTCCTGACTGTAGGTCGCCGACATCACCATCAGTTTGACCATGTGCTTCACGTCCCACGCTTGAACTGGTTGAGAGTTTAGGGATGAGGTTTGTGGGACGGACGGCTGCATGAATTCGACTGCCAACCAGTCGAGCAACTCCGGATGACTCGGCGTGTCGCCTTGCATGCCAAGGTCATCAACCGTGGTGCAGAGACCGGCGCCGAAGAATTGTTTCCACAGCCGGTTCATGATCGTGCGGGCAGTGAGCGGATTGCCGGGCGACACCAACCACTTGGCCAGATCGAGTCGGTTGAGCCGGCGGCCTTCCGGATTGGCGGGCTGCGGCAGAAAATGCGGCGGCAGCGGCTGGACGATTTCGCCGCTCTCATTTTGCCAGTTGCCGCGCGGCAACACACGCGTCGTGCGCGGCTCCCAAGCCACCGTGACTTGAGTAAACGCGCGACCATGGCGACACTCCAGGACGTTGCGCTCGATGGTCTTGTATTGGGCAAACTCATCTGCGTCCCAACAACCGGTGCTCAGTAGATAGGTTTCGTTCAGTAAGGCGCTGATGGCTTTCGAGTTGTCGTACGAAGACAATGCCTTTGCGAGCGGTTCGCCGCTGCCGGCTTTCAACGGGTCTTCGGCGGCAAATGGCGTCACTGAAATCCGGGCCGAGGAAATCGCAACGTTGCCGAGATTCACAACCAGCGAGTCACCGTTTTTGACTCTCACCGGTTTGTCCAACAGCCACACGGCGGTTTGTAATTCGGGATCGGTCGAGAGTTGCCAGAGGTCTTTGACCCCGATGATGGAAGCGCCGTTGAAATAGCGTTCTTCTTTGCGGTCCGCCTCCGCGTGGAAGAAGACAAGCTTCGTTTCATTGGTGCCGTCTCCAGACTTGAGCGTGGCAGTCAAGGCCAGTGAACCGCCTTTGGCTTTCTTTTTTTGGGTCGCGGCATCAGCCGCGGCTTCCTGAGAGAGCAGTTGCACGCGAACGGCCGCAATCCAGGAATTCGAGAGCGGCAAGGTGACACGGAGGTTTTCCTTCGCTTGATCGCTGAAGGAAATCGTCATGTCCGCCTGCACTGTGAAGTTGGTTCCGGGAACGGCGTTGGTGTCCTTCATCTTCAAAGTGACCTGCGGCGGCGGACTCGCCCAGCCATCCGGCCACTGCTTCAAAAAGTTTTCGCTGGCGAGACGCCACTCGTCGAAGGCCGCTTGCTGTTGGGTGGATGATTTCATCCTGGCGGCGCTCGCCGACACCAGCTCCGTGATCTGCTTTTCCAGTTTCGCCAGCCGCCGTTGCAAATACGGGTTCTCCGCTTCGATCAAGGGTGGGAAGGGATGATCATTACCGAAGCCTTTCAAATCGGGCGTCGGCGCGTAGGGCGCATCGGCGTAGTAGCCCCATTGTTTGACGTCCGCGAAGAACGCTTCCATCTGATAAAAATCTTTTGTGCTGAACGGATCGAATTTGTGGTCGTGACACTCGCAACACGCCATCGTCGAGCCGAGCCACGTCGTCGAGACCGTGCGGACACGGTCAGCCTGATACTTGGCGAGGTATTCCTTTGGCTGCGCGCCGCCTTCGCGCGTCATCATATTGAGGCGGTTGAAACACGTGGCGACCTCTTGCTCCGTTGTCGCGTTCGGCAGGAGATCGCCGGCGAGTTGTTCGATCGTGAACTGGTCGAACGGCTTGTTGTGGTTGAACGCGTCGATGACGTAATCGCGATAGGGAAAAACATTCTGGTTCTGGTCGCCGTGATAACCGACGGTGTCCGCGAAGCGCACCACATCCAGCCACGGCACCGCCATCCGTTCGCCAAAATGCGGCGATGCCAACAGCCGATCCACCTGCCGCTCATACGCATTGTGGCTCCTGTCATTCATGAATGCTTCCACCTCCTGCGGCGTGTGGGGCAACCCAATCAAGTCGAGACTCAGCCGCCGCAGCAACATGCGCCTGTCCGCTTCCGGTGAAGGTTTGATCTTTCGCACTTCGAGTTTGCTCAGAATGAAATGGTCGATCGGGCTGCGCACCCAGGATTTGTTCTTTACCTTTGGCAACTCCGGTCGCGTGGGCGGGATATATGACCAATGTGGCTGATACTCGGCACCCTGATCAATCCAGCGACGAATCAATTCGATCTGCCGTTTGGTCAGTTTCTTGTTGCTGCTGGGCGGCGGCATCAGGTCGTCGCGATCAGTGGTGACGAGGCGGCGGTAGGCTTCACTCTTGGCGCTCTTGCCGGGAACGATCGGGAGTTTGCCATCATGCTCGGCGAGCGCATCCTCGCGCACGTCAAGCCGCAACTTGGCCTTGCGCGCTTTGGCATCCGGCCCATGGCATTTGAAGCAGGTGTCGGAAAAGATCGGGCGGACGTCGCGATTGAACTGGACCTTGGCCGGGATCGGCGTGTTTTCCTGCGCAGCGGCACCGGAAGCCAGCCGCGCCATGGCGGCCAGTCCGATCACAAAGGCGATGCGTGGCAATATCCTAAACTTCGGTTTGGGCATAGGCATACTATCCGTGAATGATTGGACTTTTATCAAGCCCATACCGCTCAATATTCGCATCTCCGCCACGAGCCTTGACCGATCCGGCCTGTTCAAAGCTGACAATCTGTTCTGTTAATCTATCGTCTCCGGACGGTGCCACGGTCTGGCTGGCTGGGGATGACTGCGACTGTAATCAACAACCAGCAAGGCGGGATCAGCGCCTCCCAGTGCTTCGGTGAAGCGATTGCGTCGTTACATCCAAAGTCATGGGCGGGCAGTCTTATTTCTTTACGCCGGAAGGCACGCTGTTTTCTTGGATATGAAAATCTATTTCCCGGCGCGCGGGTCCGGACGGAATCATCCGTTGACGGATGGCCTCGAACCGAGGCCGGAATGAAGGATGGAAGGTCAAGCCCGAAAGCCTGACCAAACCCAACCTGTCGTGATTTCCTGCAACGGACATTTGACGAACACTACCCCGCCGCTCGCACCGCAGAATTTTTGGCGTGACAGGCATGGCGGGCCGTGGTATTCGACCACTATTAATCCATTTCTGACGTGCTGTGGGGGTGGGAATTGCGTCTGAATTCTATGCGGAACAATTACAGCGCTACGAGACTTTATGAGAACAGGTCTTTTGTTCACACAGATCGGATGGAGTCCATTTGCGCTGAGTTTAATGGTTGCGGCGTCGGCGCAAGCAGCGCCCGGCGACCTGGATACGACATTTGCCGGGACGGGCACGACGCGCCTTGGCTTCGGCGGTGGCTATGATCAAGCGAACGCCGTCGCAGTGCAGGCCGATGGCAAGCTGGTCATGGCGGGTTTTTCCGAGGCGGGTCAATATCCTTACGGGACTCCTGAGTTTTCGTTGGTGCGACTTGACACGAACAATGTCCTGGACGCTTCCTTCGGTGATGGCGGAAAGGTGCTGACGCCGGTGAGTTCAGTGGGGCTTCCGTCCACGGATGCCCGCGCGAATGCGGTGAAGATTCAGGCGGATGGCAAAATTGTCGCCGCGGGTTATGCGTACACCGGCACCAACTATTCTACATTCACAGTGGTGCGCTACAACACGGACGGTTCGCTCGACACGACCTTCGGCACCAACGGGACCGGAATCGTTTACACAGATTTCGGCCAGGCATCCAAAATCAGCGCGATGGTAATCCAGTCCGATGGCAGAATTCTTGTCGTTGGCCATCTTGTCGTTCCGTTTAACGGCGGCGGCGACCATTTCGCACTGGCGCGCTACCAAACCAACGGCGTGCTCGACACTTCGTTTGGAAACGGCGGCATACAAACGACGGTTGATGGCACCGAGTATTGTACTGGACGCGGGTTGATGATTCAATCGGATGGTAACATCGTCGCGGTCGGGACCGGAATCGGTAGTGGTCATGGCGGGGTTGATTTTGCCGTGTTTCGTTACACGACCAATGGTGTCCTCGACACTACATTTGGCGGCGGCACCGGCAAAGTGTTCACGCAAATATCCACCAATAACAATAATTACTCTGATTCTGCCAATGCCGTGGCCACCCAATTTGGCAACGGCACGATCCAAAACCCGGACAGGATCGTCGTGGCTGGCTCTTATCAAACCGACTATCCGGCGTATCATTCGGTCTTTGCGCTGGTTCGCTACAATCTGGACGGTTCGTTGGACACCTCCTTTGGCACTGGCGGCATCGTGACCAATTCAATTACCAGCGGCACCGCAACTTTTAATGGGGATACGGCAGTATCCTTGGTGGTGCAAGGATTCTCCATCCAGCCGCGCAAAATCACTGTTGGCGGTTACAGCTATGCCAATGGAACGAAATACTTCACCTTGGCTCGTTACAACTCCGCTGGCGGCTTTGACACAACATTTGGAACCAACGGTACAGGAACCATCACGATCCCCTTCAGCCCCGGCGTCGATGCTGCAGCAAACGCCCTGGCGTTTCAGTCGGGCAAATTCGTGCTGGCCGGTTATTCAGGAGTTTACTCGCACAACTACGATTTCGAGGCGATGCGTTTAATTCAGACGGATCGCCTGACACCAACTTTGGCAACGGCGGATTGCTGTCGGTCGATATCGCAGATCTCGATTCAACCGCCCATGGAGTGGCGATCCAATCGGACGGGAGGATGGTTGTTACCGGGAGCGCCAAT
The DNA here is from genome assembly GCA_016200005.1 of Verrucomicrobiota bacterium. Taxonomy (NCBI): domain Bacteria; kingdom Pseudomonadati; phylum Verrucomicrobiota; species Verrucomicrobiota bacterium. The sequence continues at coordinate 124,310 of JACQFP010000063.1, forward strand.
AACTCATCGAACAATATTCTTGCGGTGGCCCGGTTCAACGTTGACGGCACTCTGGATACTTCCTTCGGCGCGAACGGAAAAGTGACTACTGCCGTGGGCACGGGGCTGTCCGAGGGAAAAGCAATCCTCATTCAGCCGGATGGCAAGGTTGTCGTGGCCGGTTCGAGTTACAACGGCGCGAACGACGACTTTGCCGTCCTGCGTTACAACACCAACGGCGCCCCCGACACGTCGTTTGGCACGGACGGGATTGTGACTACTCCGATTGGCACTGGCAATGATGTTGCCAACGCGATCGCCCTGCAATCGGACGGCAAGCTGGTTGTAGCGGGTAACAGTTACAATGGCGCGAACAATGATTTTGCCGTCGTGCGTTACAACGCCAACGGCACCCTCGACACGTCGTTCGATGGTGATGGCAAGGTGACCACCGCCATCGACATGGGCGAAGACCAGGCTTTAGCGGTGAAAATTCAAGCGGACGACAAGATTGTCGTGGCGGGTTATGGCACCATCGGAACGGCAATTGAGATGGCCGTCGTGAGATACCGAACCAACGGTGCCCTTGACACCACGTTCGGTTCCTTCGGAAGAGTGGCTACTGCTATTGGGAGCGGCGGGGTGGACGCGGGGTTTGGGTTGGTAATCCAAACAAATAGCAGGATTGTCGTCGCAGGTCTCACGGTCAACGGTGGGAATGTCGATGTGGCCATCGTGCGCTACAACACCAACGGCACCCTTGACACTTCCTTCGATGGAGATGGGAAAGTGACCACGCCGATTGGTCTTGGTACGGACGAGTCTTTGGCAATGGCGCTTCAAACGGACGGTAAAATCTTCGTGGTCGGCGCGAGTACGATTGGCGCTCATTTGGAGTTTGCCGCCGTGCGCTATAACACCGATGGTTCGCTTGACGATTCGTATGGTATCGGCGGCAAGGCCATCGTTGATTTTGGCGACAATGCTGACAATACCGGCTATGCGCTCGCGCTGGACCCGATTGGCCGCGCCGTGATCGCAGGCGACGCCGGCAGTCTGTTCGGCGTGGCGAGGCTTCAGGCCGACCCATTCTTGAAGATTCTTTCCATCACCCATCTCGGAAATGGCGACAATTTTCTGACCGGCGTCGGAGTTCCCGGCGGCAGTCATACGATGAATGGCTCGACCACCCTAAACGCCGGCAGTTTCTCCGCCCTGGGCCCTGTCGCAGTCGATGCGTCAGGAATGTGGGAGTACGAGGATGCTGCGCTGGCCGGCGTGAGCAATCGCTTTTATCGCCTTTCTTTGCCTTAAACGCAGCGCGTGGCTGGCGCTGGACATAGGCAACCTCACCGACACGTTTCGCCCCGGCCGATGGTGCATTCGGACAAGTTCATGTTGCATATGCAACATGAACTTGTCCTTGATCATTGGCGGTTGTGGCCACGCAGTTGTCGCCCGGCTTCCCGAAGCCATCCCACCCGCCGCCGCCACACCGCTTCTCCCACGGGACGCGCTTGCCCGTCGGATCGAATGTTGCCTCGACGCGGTTTCCGTCCTTTTGGCCTTCGCTCGCGGATTGGGTCTCGCCGTAATCCACACCGTCCATGGCTGTCAGACCGGCGGTGCTGCCGACGCGTTGCTCCGCTGCGGTGCGGAGGGCATTCTCCTTGAAATCATCCGGGTTGCTTTGCGAAGCTGATCGCGAACCGACTCCGACCATGCTCAAAACGAATCCCGCCCATCTTCTCGCGATCCTCACGGGCAGCGCCGTCTTTGCGGCCAGTGAACCCTCCCAAAGTCCGCTCACTCCGGAAAATGAGCGTGGAACTTTTCGCTTCGCTGACGCCAATCTCATCATTGAACTCGTCGCCGCCGAACCGGAGGTCGTGAGTCCGGTGGCCATCGCTTGGGACGCCAATGGCAGGATGTTCGTGGCGGAGATGATGGATTATCCCAATGCGTCGTCGGGAGGACGTATCAGACTCCTGGAGGACCGCGACGGCGATGGACGTTACGAACGGGCGACTGTATTTGCCGAGAAGTTGCCGTACCCGAACGGTGTGTTGCCGTGGAATGGCGGGGTGTTAGTCACTGCTGCGCCGGACATTTTGTTTTTCAAAGATACGGATGGCGACGGCCGCGCGGATGAACGCCGCATTTTGCTCACGGGCTTCGGTCAGGGCAACCAGCAGTTGCGTGTGAACGGTCTGTTCTGGGGATTGGACAACTGGGTCTATGGCGCCAACGGCCGCAGTGACGGAGAAATTCGCCGCTCGGATGCGCCGTCGGGCAAAACCGTTTCGCTTCGCGGTCACGATTTTCGCTTTCGTCCGGACACGGGTGAGTTTGAGGCCATTGCCGGGCGCAGCCAGTTTGGATCGGCACGCGACGATTGGGGAAACCGCTTTCTTTCGTGGAACACGATTCCTGCCCGCCACGAAGTTTTGCCGGAACACTACTTGAACCGGAATCCGAACCTCGCCACGACCGAGTCCGTGCTCGACATCATTTCGCCAGGCGACGATGGCCGCGTGTTTCCGTTGACGCCTCCACCGCTGGTGTTCAACAACGAATCGTCGAGTCATTTCAACGCGCTCGCCGGGCTGACGATTTATCGCGGCGCTGCGCTGGGCGAAAAATATCGCGGCAATGCTTTTGTCGGCGAATCTCTGCGCAATTTGGTCCATCGGCGGGTTCTAGTGCCGAACGGTGTGACGTTTGTCGCGAAGCGCGGTGAGGAAGGTAAAGAATTCCTGGCTTCGACCGATCCGTGGTTTCATCCGGTGAATTTCGCCACTGGTCCGGACGGCGCGCTGTACGTCGTCGATTTCTATCGCCGGTTTGTCGAGCATCCCGGATTTGTGCCGGGCAATCTGCGCGAGCAAATCCAATGGCGGACCGGCGCCGAGCACGGGCGCATCTGGCGAATCCGGATCAAATACCCAAAAACCCAACCTCCAACCACCCAACTCAAACTGAGCCGCGCCAGCAGCGTTGAGTTGGTGAAGTGTCTGGAGAACCAAAACGGCTGGTGGCGCGACACTGCTCAGCGACTGCTCGTCGAGCGTCAGGATCAGAAAGTAATTCCGGCTCTGAAAAAGCTGGCGCGCAAAGGGCAACTCCCGGAATCCCGGCTGCAAGCGCTTTGGACGCTGGACGGTATTCGCTCGAACGACCATTCCGCACTGGACGACGATACGTTGCACCCAGCTCTGGAGGACAAGAAAGAAGAGGTGCGTGTCAATGCGTTGAAACTCTGCGAGTCGCGCCTCGGTACGTCATTACCCTCTCCGAAAGTTTCCGCGGCGGTGGAGAGAATGGTCAAAGACCCGTCGCCAAAAGTCAGGTTTCAACTCGCTCTTACGCTCGGCGAATTGAAAGCACCGGAGCGCAGTGATCTCTTGCTGGCGCAGCTTGCTGGCGAAGGCATCAAGGACAAATGGCAGTCGCTGGCTATTCAGAGCAGTATTCGCAATCAGAACGGTTTGTTTCTCAAGACTCTGGCGCGCCAGAATCCGGGATGGTTCAACGAACCAACTCCGGAGCAAAGAAAATTCCTCGAACAGGTTGCCATTCAAATCGGGGCGCGCAACAACGACACTGAACTGGTCGTCAGCTTGCCGGTTTTGCTTGGCGGGGTGCCCGGCCCAACGCGACTTGAAGTCGCCGCCGGATTGGCGGAGGGGCTGGCGCGCGCGAATCGATCGTTACGGGACTGGATGAACCGGCCGTCGGCAATCTTGGGAGAACCTTCGCAAGCGTTCACACGCTGGATTGCGCAAGCTCAAGCCACGGCGACAAACCAGGTAGAGCTGTTGCCTTACCGGGTGGCCGCCATTCGCTTGCTGAAACAGACCAAGTCCGAATCCGCCCGTTCCGTTCTGCTGGGTTTGTTGCAAACGGAACATCCGCCTGAAGTTCAATCTGCCGCCGCCGGAGCACTGATGGATTTTGGAGACCGGGAGTTGGCCGCGAAGATTTTCGCAGGTTGGAGTCAGTACACCACCAGCATCCGGCGACAGATGTTGTCCAGCGCACTGCGTTCGCCAACGGCAACGGCGGCGTTGGTCGATGCGCTGGAAGCGCGAAAAGTCCTGCCCGATGAACTCGATGCCTCAACCCGACAGGCATTGCGGAACGTTCAGAATCCCGATCTGGCCAAACGCGTGAAGCGCATCGTGCAAACAGACACCGCTCCAAGTCGCGACGAAGTCGTCCGTAGTTTTGAGCCGTCGCTGAAAATGGCAGGTGACCGTCAACGCGGCGCAACTACTTTTGCCAAACTCTGTCTGCTTTGTCACGCGATCCAAGGAAAAGGAAACCATGTCGGCCCTGATCTTTCCGGTGTGGCGAGTCGTCCCAAGGAAGCGTTGCTGGTGGATATTCTTGATCCGAGCCGGCAGGTCACGCCCGACTTCATCAGTTACACGCTGACCACGACACAGGGCGAAACCGTGATGGGTTTGATCGCAGCCGAAAGCGCAAACGGCGTGACGGTGCGACGGGCCGGACAGCCGGACGAAACGATTTCGCGGACTCAGATTGCCGGCTTGCGCGCGGAGGGCAAGTCGCTGATGCCGGACGGACTGGAACAAGGTCTCACGCAACAAGACCTCGCCGACTTGCTGGACTTTCTTCAAAAGCCCGATAACAAACTTCTGCCTGAGGAAAAATGAAATCAGGCTATGCACTTGATTCCCCTCCATGCAGACAGGGCCAACCTAAAGGTTGAACTCCAACGGAGCCGGACTTGCCCCGTGGAGTCGGCGGCATTACTCCATGGGGCGAGCGCGGCGTTGGAGTTCACGCTTTAGCGTGTCGGTAGGCCGGGTGAGGGGCATTCGTTTGCCATATTCATCAACTTTGCGTCTTGGCGTCTTGGCGACTTTGCGTTGAATCCCGACTGCATCGTACGGCTACGGCGTGACGGCGCGATAGAACGTGTTCGTCGTGGAGACGGCTGAGGCGTCGGTGATGACGATGGGGCCGGTGTAAGTGAAGTTCGTGAGATCGGTCCAAGGGCCAACAGCCAGCGAAGGCGAGGTCTGAATGCGGTAAGGTTGGCCGACGGTGCCGTCACTAAAGGAGCAAATGAACCCTGTGACCGGTGAATAGAACAGGTCGCTGAATCTGCCACGAGCGGCGCCAATATTGGCCTTGGCGACGTAAGCGGACACCTTGTCGCCTGCCGTGGTGAATTCGCCTCCCGCATACAGGTTCGTGCCAGACACCGCCAATGCGTACACCGTCCGGTTCATCCCCGAGCCGAGCGCCGACCAAGAGTTCCCGTCCCACTTGGCAATGTTTTTGGTCATCGCCCCGCCCGCCGTAGTGAACCAACCCCCCGCATATAGGTCCGTGCCGGCCTGCGCAAGAGCAATTACCCCGTAGTCTATCCCCGATCCCAAAGCTGACCACTCACTCCCGTTCCATTTCGCGATTGCATGGGCTGCGCTCCCTCCTGCTGTGGTAAAATCGCCTCCGGCATATAGGTCTGCGCCAGAGACCAGCAGCGCGCGAACCTCGGTAACTTCAATCCCTCCCGCCATGCCTGAACCCAAGGCCGACCACGCATTCCCGTCCCACTTGGCAATGTAGCTGGCCGCCGTCCCGCCCGCATTGGTGAAACTGCCTCCCGCATACAGGTTCTGTCGTGGTGCGAGCAAAGTTGGAGAGGGCTGTGCGAGCAAAGCTGGAATGATGAGGGCGCCGCTGCTGTTTTACTTGAGGGGTGCGTTGCTGAGGCGCAAAGTGTCCTCGCTTCAGCGGAGGATAGGGCTCTGCGGGGA